>CAYMQL010000175.1:0-5896 GCA_964392255.1 uncultured Planctomycetaceae bacterium
TGCCGAGGGTGTTCCGAGGGCGGTTTAGGTAACATTTCAGGTAACAGTTGAATGGCAGAAGAGAATTGATAGACTGAAAAGCAAGCATCGCGGGAAGGGCGGGTAGCTCCTGCCCAAGCGCCCGGGTGAGTGTCGGCGGAAATCCTCAATCGCCCCGGCGCTCACCCGGCGACCCGCAGAAAGGATTGAGGAATTATGGCGAAGCGAAAAGCGGCCCCGGCGGCCAAACCCCAGGCGAAAGCAGTTCAAGCCCGTGCAGCCTGGCTGGCGGATGGCAAGGCCCTCGACGGGAAAACGACCCTCGACCAACTGCGGCAGCAATTCGACGCCGACTACAAACGATGGGACAGCGATAGTCCCGACAACGAAGCCCTCGACATGGCCGTAGGATATTGGCTAAACCTCCCCGCGCTGGCCCTGCAAGTCTACTGGTTTCCACCAAAGAGCGGTCAAGAGTTGCCAAGAGACTGGGTGTGGGACCAGGAGCGGGCGGCAGCGCACCAAGCCCTGGTCAACGCCCACAAGCGGGCTACTCATTTTCTGATGGAAGCGGCCGAGCGATTGGGTATCGACAGCGGGGCGATTTTCGAGGCTGCCGAAACGTGTCGCCAGTTGTGTTGCGACTCGAAATACATCGGTGTTGCAATCGGAAACAAAACATGGCCGGAATGTTTGGAGGGCCAACGCGATTCATTGCCAGTGGGCGCGTGGGAGGCTGCGCAGAAGGGCTGCGCGACACTGGCCCGGCTGTCCGCCAAGCTGGGGCACAAACTCGACAACGGCCCGTGGTCGAAGCACAACGGCCCGGCGCAATGGGCCAAGTGGTTTGGTATTTCTCACGATACGTTGATGCGTCGGTTCAAGGCTGGCGCGATCCGACACAAGAAACTCTCTTCAAAAAGCTACTGCATCCACGTTGATGATCTTCCGAAGTAGCCGATCGGCCTAATTGTTTCTCCGCAGTTCTCCGCAGTTCTCCGCAAATGTCCGCACGGGCTGTTATTGCGTATTGTGCGTCCATTTTTCCGCGATATAAACGGAATCATGGACACTACAAAATCACTCTTTGACGCAAACGACGCAGCCGCAATTTTGCTTTTAAGCGCGCGGCGGGTTCGCACTTTGGCACGCGAAGGCAAACTGCCTCACGTTATTTTGCCCGGCGGCGAGGTCCGATTCGATCAAACGGACTTAGTACGGTGGATTGAATCGCACAAACAGCCGGCCGAAGGGGGCGACCAATGAAACGCCCCATCGGCAAACCCGCAACGGCTGGCCCCGGTTCGATCCGAGCCGACGAACTTCTCTTGATGCGGGAGGCGTGCCGGCGGTTGGGGTGGGAGCGCAAGACGCTGGCCCACGCGAAGAAAACCGGACTGCGGACAATCCGCTTTGGCCGGTTCGATTACATCCGCGGTCTTGATCTATGCGACTTCTTTGCCAAGCTGGCCGAGCGGCAGGAAGGCGGCGGCGATGCCTGAAAATGCCGGGCGCATGCTTGCCGAGCGGTTGGGGCGGAAGATCATTGGCACCGAGGGGCACGACCTGAAGTGTGCATGCGTGTCATGCAAGTCGTCCGACGCCGGCCGGATTCACGCTGACACTGGCGTTTTCTTCTGCTATTCGTGCCAGAAGGCGTTGAATGCTTTTGACTTCGCCAAGGTAGTCTCAGGGAGCCACCAAGCCGCTATCGACACGATGGTGGCCGTCGGCCTATTCGAGCCGCCGAAATCCAACGGCGACGGGAAACCCAGCAGCGGCAAGCTGACCGACGAAGCCGCGTTTTTAGAAGTCTGCCGACTGAAGCGCGTTCCGCCGGAAGCGTGGCGCAAGTTTGGGGCGAAGCCCTATCGCGGCGGCGTGCTGATTCCGATGGTCGGCCCGGACCGAAAGCAATGCTCCCGGATTCACATTACGCCAAAAAACGGGAAGGGATTGTACGCCAAGGACCAACCGACCGGCCTATTTCTTCCGGGTTGTTTTCCTGAAGCTGGCCAGACCTGGCTTATAGTGGAAGGCCCAAAGGATGCTGGCGCCCTTGTGGGGCTGGGCTACCTCGCGGCCGGCTTGCCGGGCAATCGGTTGCATGAAAAATTCGCCCCGCTGTTTCAGGGTGTCGACGTGGTAATCGTCCCCGACGCCGACACGGCGGGCAACGATGGGGCAGCAAAAACTGCCGCGAATCTGCAATCCGTGGCAAAGTCGATTCGTGTCGCAACCCTTCCCGTGCTACAAGGCGACGTTAGGGACGCCCTGGCAACGGCCGGCGAAGCGAAGTTACGCCAATCAATCGCAGCGGCCAAGCCGATCGGGAAAAACGGCGACCCAGAGGAGCCGCCGCGGTTTGTCGAATTGTTTACTTGCTCCGAGTTTCTTGCCCTCGACCTTAAGCCGCGGTTCTTGATTCGCAACGTATTAGTCGCCAATCAGCCGGGAGTTTTCGGGGGCCGATCGAAAACGCTAAAGACTTCCCTTGCGTGCGATGCCGTGGTATCTCTCGGTAGCGGAACCCCGTTTCTAGGTGAGTTTTCGACCGCACAAGTAAACGTCGCATTTTGGAGCGGCGAATCAGGGGCGGCCGTCATCCGTGAAACCGCCTTGCGAATTGCCAAGGCCCGCGGCGTGAATCTTGCCGATTGCACAATCTCATGGAGCTTCGATCTTCCAAAGCTATCGCAGCGGTCCCACCTGGACGCGATGGCCGACCTTATCGAAAAGCGCAAGCTGCAAGTGGCTGTGATTGACCCGCTGTATCTCGCCCTGCTGACTGCCGAAACAGCGGGGCAGGCCGGCAATCTGTTTGCGATGGGCGCGGTCCTACAACCCCTTGCCGAACTGGGGCAGGATTCGGGTTGCACAATTCTACTGTTGCATCACTTCCGCAAGAACAGTCAATCCGACGATTCTGAGCCGGCCGGCTTGGAAGAGTTGTCACAATCTGGAGTGGCGGAGTGGGCGCGGCAATGGCTGCTCTTGCAGCGGCGGTCCCCATATCAAGCCGACGGCCACCACGAGCTATGGATGCGTGCCGGGGGTTCCGCAGGCCATGCCGGTTTGTGGGCCTTGGACATCGACGAAGGCATCTTGGACCCCGATACCTTCACCGGCCGCAGTTGGGAAGTTGCGGTCAAGCCCGTGGCCGACGCCCGCAACGAAGCCAAACGGGAACGCGAGAATCGCAAGGCGCAGGATCAAGAGCGGCGGGAAGGCGGTCACGTTGAACGAGCCCTGGAGGCGGTCCGCAAGTTTCCCGACGGCGAAACCGGCCGCAAGCTGGCGGCCGTTGCCAAACTCAACTGGAATGACTTTCTTCGAGCCATCGCTACCCTGGAAAAAGATGGTCGCGTGGTGGAAGTTTCGATCCACAAAACGAGAGGGAATTACGATGGCTATAAGCCAGTCTAGCGATACTGCGACAAGCTGCGACAAGCTGCGACAAGTTGCCGTTGTCACACGTGCTACAGCTACACATATATGTAGTATGTGTAGCACCTGTGACGTGTCGCGTGTTGCGGTGGTCGAATCTGTCGCACCTTCCAGCCCTCTCACGCCCGCCGAGAACAGGGCGGCCGCGGTTCGGCAAGCCAAGCTGATTGCCGACGCCCGGCGGCTGCTGAGGCCATCCCCCGTCCGCATCCACCACATCCCGAATTGGTTTCGGCTGGCCCTCCTGAAAGCCTACGGGTGCGACCGCGGCGATACGTCGGCCCATAGTGTCCTTCGGCACGCCGAGCACGCGAGCGGTCAGTGGTGGCACTGGCTCGACCACTGGGGCTCGACCACCTACCACGGCCGCCCCTGTTTCGTCAGCGAGCCCTATCACCTTTCCGAGGCCGACGTGGCCGCAATAGCCGAGTTGTGCCGGCGCTGCAATCTCGACTTCCACCTGTCCAGCAACAGTTGGTGGTTCCCTGGCTCGACTGTCCGCGCGGTCATATCGCAGAAACAAAGCAATGCCACGTCCGAGCCAGTTGCGCCGCACGACACACAGACGGAGGCTTGTATCAACTGGACAGAGGCGGGGGTGCCCCCCGGTCGGGGGTCCTGTCGCAGATAACCCCGCTCCCGACGGATTAGGGAACAGCGGGGCATAGGCACTTTGGGACATTGTAAATTGATTGGAGAAAAAAATGGCTGACGAAACCGAATCGCTTTTGGTTCGACTTTTGGCGAGGGAAAGAGCCCTGTTCGCTCCCTTCCGCGAACGACACTGGCAGACTCAGGGCGTGACGGCCGGCATTAGTGAGCTACAGACCGAATACCGCGCCAAGGGTTTGCGGACTCCGCAGGTCGGCACGGCGGCGGAGCGCATGGCGGCCGGCAATCGCTTGGGCGACATAGAAAAGGCGGGGCTGATTACGACTGCCGGGCACCTTGGGCGGCGGACGCACTCCCGATTGAGCGAGCGAGGACGTTCGGTCGCGCAACTGCTAGGAAACGCACCTAATTCTTTCGACGGCTACCACACTGTGGTGGAGTTATTGCGATTCGCACGGCCCGGCGAGCTTGTCTCAGAGTTGCTACTCGCCGGGCTGAAAAATTATGGGACTCCAGGATACCAAAATAAACTGCTCGTGGTTCAAAGTCTCGCGCTCCCCGGAATCGTGGCCGGTTGGCTCGAAGCTTTATCCGACTGCCACGGGCGCGCGGCCTATCGCGTCACACCGGAGGGCGAGGTGGCGGCACAACAGCCGGAGCCGACATGCCCGCCAGAAATCGCAAACGACGAGATGGCGGCGTTTTTTTGGGCCGAGTACGACGCCGAGCGCGAGCGGCTTCTATCCGCGCGGCCGTCGCATCCAAACGAAATCGGCCCGATACCGCTTTCAGCCGGACTTTGGGACGAAGTTGTCGGCCCGTGGAACTGGTCACCGAAGCGACGCAAAAAGGCCAAGGCGAGAAAATGACAATACCCGATTGCACACTCACCGAGCTTTGCCGATGGGCCGAAACGTGGCTGCCGACGCTGGCCCCGGCCGACGTGCGCGGCCCGGTATACGTTGTGCCACAGGAACTGCCATCCAATTTTGAGGCAACGGTTGGCCGCGATATGGACTTGGCATATTGCGAGGAAATCGGCCAACGATGGCGCGGCCGCGGCACCGCGATTATGGTCGACCTCCAAAAGTTTGCACTCGACAACGACCGGCTGCGGGAAGTGAATCACGCCGACGATGCGACGATTCGCGAGATGGAAGGCATGGCGGCCCGCCGACTGTTGCGGGTGCTGTTGCACGAAGCGGCCCACGCGATTGAATGGCTGCCAATGCCAGCGGCGGCGACCCCTGCAATCCAGCGGCAAGCCCGGCAGACAATCGACGCGGAAATATGGACGCCCACGCCGGCCGCCGACCCTCGATTGCCAGCCCCGTTTTTTGACCACGGCGGCGACTTTGTACGGGCAGCGATTCACCTTCTATATCGAGCGAAGCGGCAGGGCGTGACGCTGCCACTGTCCGGGCTTGCGGCTGGTTGGCGATACGGCATGGCCAAGATTGAATCCTACCGCGCGGCGTTGGGCAATGAACCGTGGCGGCTGCGCGATGCGTCGTTCCGAGAAATCGCCAAGACGCCCCCGCCGAAACGGTTTGTGGAACTGTGGCACCATGACGTGGGCGAGTGGTTGCGGCGTTGTGCGAAGCAAGGCCCGATAACGGATGAGATTTTCAAGACTGCTTGGCACGCGGCGAACGCGCTGCCCGGCCCTCTTGTGACGAAAGAGAAAATTGCGGCCATAGTGCCAAGCGAATAATTTTCAACGCGCCGCGGCTTTTCGCCAACCGCAGGCGTGCAAACAACCGGCGAAGAATGAAGGGTTACATAATGGGACGGACTATCGTAATCGAGGACCAGCATCAAACGCCGCAAGAGGCCGAGCAGAAAGCAAAGGCGGCGC
>CAYMQL010000176.1:0-5884 GCA_964392255.1 uncultured Planctomycetaceae bacterium
CGTCGACTTCTTCGCCGGCAGCGGCGTCGTCGCGCGGCTGGCCAAACGGCTGGGCTTCCGCGTCGCGGCCAACGACTGGGAACCCTACGCCCAGGCGATCAACCGCTGCTACGTCGCCTGCAACGGACCGCCGTCGTTTGCCTCGCTGGGCGGATACCCCGGAGCCATCGCGCAACTGAACGCGCTGCCGCCGCAAGTCGGCTGGGTGACCGAGCATCTCTGCCCACGCGACGATCGCCATTACGATCCCAAAAAAGACCGTTTGTTCTACCAACGCCGCAACGGAATGCGCATCGACGCGATGCGCCGGCAGATTGCTGCCTGGAAAGACGCCGGGCGGATCACCGACCTTGAGGAAGCGTGCCTGTTGGCCCCGCTGGTTTATCAGGCGTGCTATCGGAGCAACACGAGCGGCGTTTTCAAGGGATTTCACAACGGCTGGGGCGGACAAACCAAAACCGCGCTGTACCGAATCGCCGCCGATCTCGAGCTTGTGCCCGCCGTGTT
Source organism: uncultured Planctomycetaceae bacterium (assembly GCA_964392255.1). Lineage (GTDB taxonomy): Bacteria > Planctomycetota > Planctomycetia > Pirellulales > Thermoguttaceae > CAYMQL01. The sequence continues at coordinate 508 of CAYMQL010000176.1, forward strand.
TCACGACAACGGCCAATCGAACGAGGTCTTCTGCGAAGACGCCCAAACGCTGGCCGAGCGGCTTTCGCCGCGCGAGGTCGAAATCGCCTATCTCGACCCGCCTTACAACCAACATCCCTACGGCAGCAACTACCACGTTCTTAACAGCGTCGTCCTCTGGGACAAACCGCCCTTGAGCCGACAAATCACGCGCGGAACCAAGGCGGCCATTCGTCTCGACTGGCGCACGGAGCGCCGCAGCGATTACAACCACCGCGGCGCCGCCGGCCGCGCGTACCGCCGGCTGCTCGGCGCAATTTCTGCCCGGTTCATCCTTACCAGCTACAGCACCGACGGCCTGATCCCGCTGGACGAGTTGCTGCAAAGCAACATCGAGCGCGGCCGCGTCTCGGTGCTGATGCAAGGCTACAAGCGTTATCGGGTCAGCTCGCAACGGTTTTCGCACAAACCGATGAACGTCGAGTTCGTCGTGGTGCTCGACGCGCATCGCAAGAGCGACGCCTCCGTCGATCAGCTTATAGAAACTATTCGACATCACGAAACAATGGTCCTCGGCGCGCATCCCGAGTGCCAATCCAGCCCAGCCGACGGACTTTCCATCTCTAGCCACTAACCACTCGCCACTAACCACTAGCCACTAGCCACTCTCTCCCCTCATGGCCAATCGCGACAATCATTACGAAGCGGCCTTCGAGGAGTTTCTGCGAGGCCGGGGCGTGCCTTACGTGGCCGTCGACGAGGCGAAGCGAAGTCTGTTGAGCGACGGCCAATCGATCAAGAGCCTCGACTTCATCGTCTCCGGCGGTGTGGATGCGTTTGCGCAGAAAGAGACGCACGGGAAAGACGCGGAAGCTCGTCCTGCGAGGCCGATCTCGGTTGGTCGACGTGAAAGGCCGGCGTTTTCCCTCGGGCGACGTCCAGAAACAGTACTGGAAAAATTGGTCGACGCGCGACGACCTGCGGAGCCTGGCGCAGTGGGAGACGTTGTTCGGCGCCGGTTTTCGCGGCTTGTTCGTGTTCGCCTACGACGTGCTGAGCCATCGGGCGCCGCTGCCGGCTGAGGAACTTTTTTCCTGCCGCGGCAGTCTTTATGGTTTTGTGGCCGTGCCGCTTTCAGATTATGCCGCCCATGCGCGCCCGATTTCGCCGCGATGGGACACCTGGGCGATGCCCATCAACGACTTTCGGCGTTTGGCGCGACCGCTGGTCGATCTTTTGGCAGCGCCGTCGTTAAGCAGCCGACTCGCCAATCGCAAAACATCCTGAGAACGACTTTTTCCGCGTTGCGGCTTGGTGTTCTCTCTTTCCGGGGGGGTATGGGCAAAGCGTATTGACTACGACTGCATTTATGAAGAAAATAGACGGGAACATGCGTCGTCGAGCCGGCGGTCGCGGCTCCAGGACGCTCCATATCGAAGGTTCGCCGCCGATCGCTTTGTCGGCCGGAAGCCGTCGGAATTGGAACAGGGGTCAGACGGAACGCTCTTCCACATTCAGTCCAGCGAGTTGCCATGCCGGGTACCGTTCAGAGTTTAGCGGCGCCGCTTTGCTCGTTGCTGGCGCAAGTCGGCAGCGCCGCCCCCGACGCAGCGCTGCCCTTGAGCGTCTGGAAGCTCGTTTTCCTGCTGGGCTGGGTGTATCTGTGCCTGTATCTGGTGCAGCGGCTCGAAGACACGCCCCTGGTGCCAAGCCGCTACAAGTCGCTGCTGCACGTGGTGACGCTCTTTTTCGGCCCGCTGGTGTTTTTGGGCCTGATCGTGGCCGACGCTAAAAAATCCGGTAAAAAAGGCGGCTCGTTCGCCGACATCCTCTATCAGTTGCGGGCTGCGTTTCGCAGCATCTGGCGCTCGCGTGCGCGAGGCGTCGAGCAGGACATGACCCTGCGCCTGTTCGATTCGACGGGCACCGAGTTGAGCGAAATCTACGGCCACGGCGAAAACCGCGCCGGCGATCGAAACATCCTCGACCTGACGGTCCAGATCATCGACGAAGCCTTGCAACAGCGCGCCAGCGACCTCTTGATCGACCCGAAAAGCCCTTCCGAATATACGGTGCGTCTGCGCGTCGACGGCACGCTGCGCACGGTGCGCGACCTTTCGGCCGAAACGAGCAAGGCCGTCATCAACAGCGTCAAGGCCGTCTCGAGCATGGACATTTCCGAACGGCGACGGCCGCAAGACGGCGCGTTCACCGCCAAACGCGGCGAAACCACGTTTTCGTTCCGCGTCGCCACCGCCGGCGCGCTAAACGGCGAAAAACTTTCGGTCCGCGTGCTCAACCAGAACGCCGGCCGATTCACCCTGTCCGAGGCCGGCATCCCCGAACGCCAACGTTCGATCATCACCGAGGCCGTCAACAAGCCCTCGGGCATGGTTCTGGTCTGCGGCCCGACGGGCAGCGGCAAAACCACCACGCTTTATTCGATGTTGAACCAGATCGACCGTTGCACGCACAACGTCATTACGGTCGAAGACCCAATCGAGGCCTATTTGCCCGAGGCCAGCCAGCTCGAAATCAACGCCAAGGCCGACATCACCTTCGCCAAGGCCCTGCGCAGCATCCTCCGGCAGGACCCCGACGTGATATGCGTCGGCGAGATTCGCGACGAGGAGACCGCCGAAATCGCGCTCCGCGCCGCGCAGACCGGCCACCTGGTGCTGGCCACGATGCACTGCGACAGCAACGCCACGGCGCTGGTCCGGCTGCTGGACCTGGGCGTTTCGCCGATGCTGCTTTCCTCGGGGTTGAATCTGCTGATTTCACAACGGCTGCTGCGCAAGCTGTGCCCCCAGTGCAAGCGTCCGGCCCACCTGAATCCGGCAATGATCGAGAAATTCCGCAAAATCAAGGTCGACACGACCAACATATTCGAAGCCGTCGGCTGCCCGCACTGTGCGCAGACCGGCTACTACGGCCGCACCGCAATCTGCGACCTGTTGCAGATCACCGAAGAATTGCGCACGGAAATCGCCCGCAACTCGGCCATCGCCGGCAAGCTGAAGGACGAAGGCGAGAAGCAGGGAAAATCGAACATGAAGAACGAAGCGTTCCGCCGAGCCATCGTCGGCGTCACGAGTCTTGAAGAAGTCAAACGCGTCGTGGGGTAGACGGTTATGATATTCTGGTTGGCCATACTTTTCGGCGCGTTATTCGCCTGGATCGCCGTCCAGATCGGCTTCTATGGCGCGTGGATCATGTTCTTTAATCTGCTGCTGGCCGCGTATGCGGCGGTCTTTTTGACGCCGCTGGTGACGGCCAGCGTGCCCGCGGCCACGGCCATTCCCGACTACGGCTATACGCTGACGCTAATGAGCATCGCCATCGCCGCAATGTTCATCGCCTATGGGATCACCTATGCCTGTCTGGCCGGCCAACTCCGTGTGCCGTTCCCCAAGATGCTCGACAACGTGGGGGCGGGCCTGCTGGGCTTTCTGGCCGGGTTTCTGATCTTGAGCTTTTTGGCCTTCGCGTTCAGCCTCACGCCGCTGGCTCGTTTGGACATCTGCAAAACGCTCGGCTTGGACGCGCCCTCGCATACGACCAACACCGGCTACGTCTGTTGGTGGTGCAACCGGTTCAACGGTTTTGTGGGCTCTTCCCATCACCGCATCACAAGCCAGCAGGCGGTCGAGTATTTGCTAGCCAAGACGAACCCGACGGCGCCCACCTCCGACGCCGCCCAGACGACGACGGCCGATCCTGCGCCAACCAAACCGACCTCGCCCGACGCCGCCCCCGCGATGGTCGCCCCCGGTGACGGCGTCGAGGCGATCAAGCCCGAGCAGACGCCCCTTCAAAACCAAGACGGCGGAACGTCGGAAACGCCGTCGAGTTCCGAGGCAGCTTCGTCGGGCGATGCTTTAAGCAGCGCGGGCGGAGGCGGCGAATCGCCCGGCGACGCACCGTTTAACGACAATCCGTTCGCCGACGCCGAGCAAACAACGCCGACGGATGCCGCCGCCCCGCTGTCCAACCAATCGTCGCCGACGACTGCACAAGAATCTCCTTTCGAGCAAGCCGCAACGCCGACCGAGAAACCGGCAGCCGCCCAAGACAAACCGCCGCGTGGAAAGAACTCGTCGGCGCCTCGCGGCGGAAGTTCGTCGGCCGGCAACCAGTCCGTTGCGGCCTCGTCGCCCCAACCGAATCCCGTTCCGTCGAATCAGCCGACCAGCGAACCGATCGATCCTGATCGCCCGCTGGCGGGCGAATGGCAAACGACGATGGGCGCTCGATTCCAAGTCGAGGACGATGGAAAGGCCATTCGCTTCAAGATCGTCCGCAACAACGCCTTGCTCTCGCTGTCGGGACAACTCGTCCGCTCGGAAGAAAACCCGGAAACGCTCACGGGAACGCTGTAAGCCTTTTTCCATGCCGACGCGCCCAAACGCTATCCGCTGAAAACGACCGCAACGATCGAAGGCGGCGATTTGCGTTTGTCGTGCAACGGCTGGCCCATCAGAAACAAGTACGGCAAGTGCATCGGCCGTTCCGAAAAACCGTTGGTCGACACGCTCTCGCGCTGTGCAACGTCTTCGACGCGCCCCGGGCAGCCGGGCAACCCGTGAACGATTCCCTAGTTTTTTCGTTTTCTATCCATGAAAAGAGGGCGGCAGCGGCGCTGTCGTCCTCGGTCGAATCAGCAAGTCGAATTAGCCGGGGGCTAACAGCCCCCGGAGTACGGTCGTAAAACAACGCACCTTCCGGGGGCTGGTAGCCCCCGGATATTCTTGCACAACAGAGACAATCTGAAGATCGCGCAGCCGCGGTTTAGAACCGATACTCGAAGCCCATGCTGCCGCCATAGTAAAACACGGCGCCCGACGTGTTGATGCTGACCGTTTGGCCCACGTAACTGACCTCGCCGATTTGCTCCGGCGCCAGCGCGACGCCGGTGATCCAGATGGCGTCGGCCGTGGCGCGGAAGGCCAGCCGCTTGGTGACCGCATAGGTGCAAGCCAGCCCGGCCTCGCCCAGGAACGAAGCCTGGTCGCGGCTGGCCGCGTACGAGGCTTGGGTTACGCCGTTGGTGGCCCAACTGTAGCTTTGACCGGCGGCGTTGCCGAAGACGCCGCCTTTGCAGCGGGCGTCGATTTGCAGCGGGCCGCCCATGTTGTACACCTCGAGGTCGGCGCCGAGCTGAAAACCGTACAAATGGTTGTAGGTGTTGGTGCCCAAGGCCAGATCCACATCAACGATTTCCGACATCTGGTACGTGCCCGTGCCGCGATAATGCTCGTCGAGTTCGACCATGCGGAAACCGGCCAACAGCGTCAGCCACTCGCAATCCAACCGACGCCGAATGTTGATCTCGCCGCTATAGAGGGCCGATGTGTAAGCGGCCTCGGCGTCGGTCACCTTCGGCATGTTGGGCTTT
>CAYMQL010000177.1:0-5877 GCA_964392255.1 uncultured Planctomycetaceae bacterium
AGACGTGTGCTCTTCCGATCTGGCCGAGTCTGGCGCGGGCCGGCCGCTGCCCGTTGATTTGTTGGGCGATGCATTGGATGGCGAAACGGCGCGATGCACCACCGAGTGGGTCGTTGCGCCCTTGGCGGCGCGGACGGTCGAGGCTGAGTTGTTGGTTGTGCATCATGCGGTGCAGACGCCCGCGGCGGCATCCGTCTCGAAGGAGCAAGGGCGTGAAGCCGGCAACGCGCCTTGCTCGCCGTTGTCGGCCGTCGCGCAAATTGCGCCCGTTTTGCAGCAAGCGCTCGCCGCGATGCGCGGCCGCGCGGCCGACGCGCGCCGGCTGCGGCGCATCGAGGCGATTCTGGAAATCGTCAGCCAATGGAACCGGACCCATGAGGTGGAAACGCTGTTGAACAAGATGGCCGAGGCGGCAGCTCGGCTTTTGCTCGCCGATCGGGCCAGCATTTTTCTGTGGGATCGGCCGAATCGCACGCTGGTCGGGCGGCCTGCCTTGGGTTTGCCTAACGGCGAACTGCGGATCGCCGACGACCGCGGCGTGGTCGGCGAGGTGATTCAGACCGGACGGCCGCGCCGCGCGGACGCTGCCGTCGAGCCCGCCGTCATCGACCGCCTTGTCGACGAGCAGCTTCGTTACCAAACGCGGACGTTGTTGTGCGTGCCGCTGGTCGGCCGGTCCGGCGAGCTGTTCGGGGCGTTCGAGCTGGTCAACAAGGAGTTGGGCAGCTTCACGACCGACGACGAAAACGCCTTGATCGAATTGGCTGCGCACGCCGCCGTCGCTTTGGAAAACGCCCAAGATCGCCAGCATCTGCTTTCGGCGAATCGGCAGATCGCCGACGAGGCCGCGCAGAAAGTGCGGCTGGTCGGCCAAAGCCCTCCGATCGAGGCGCTGCGTTCGATCATTCGCCGCGTGGCCGACACCGATCTGGCCGTGTTGATATTGGGCGAGAACGGCACGGGCAAGGAGGTGGTGGCCCAATCGATCCACTATCTCAGCCGCCGTCGCGATCAGCCGTTTGTGGCGGTCAACTGCGCGGCCATTCCAGAGACCTTGGCCGAGAGCGAGTTGTTCGGCCACGAGAAAGGCGCGTTTACCGACGCTCGCGAGGCGCGCGCGGGCAAGTTTGAACTGGCCGCCGGGGGCACGCTGTTTCTCGACGAGATCGGCGACCTGAGCCTCAGCGGTCAGGCGAAGCTGCTCCGCGTGCTCGAGGAGAAGGTTCTGGTGCGCGTCGGCGGCTCGACGCCGATCCATACCGACGCCCGGCTGTTGACGGCCACGAATCAGAATCTGGCCGAGATGGTCCGCACCAAGCGGTTTCGCGAGGACTTGTACTTTCGCCTGAACGTGGTGGCGATTGATTTGCCGCCGCTGCGCGCCCGGGGCGGCGATATTTTGTTGCTGGCCGAGCATTTTCTGAACGATTTTTGCCGCCGTGCCCGCCGCAAGACCCCGCAACTGACCGCCGCGGCGCGCAAGCGGCTGATCGAACATCCCTGGCCGGGCAATATCCGCGAGTTGCGCAACCTGATGGAGCGGTTGGCGTATCTTTCGACCGGCGACCGGATCGAGGCCGAAGACCTAGCGTTTATCTTGTCGCCCGCCGGACAGACGCCGTTGGCGGCCGATTTGGATCAGCCGCTGGCCGAGGCCACCAATCGATTCCAAACGGAATATATTCGCCGTCTGGTCGAGCAGTGCGGCGGAAATATGAGCTTGGCGGCCGGGCGGTTGGGAGTTCACCGTTCGAATCTCTATCGCAAAATGCGCCAACTCGGCATGGAAACAACTTGAATAATCGTCGCCGCGGCGTATGATGAAGCGCCCGCGTGAACTCTTGACGCACATTTCACCATGCAACAATCCGACTTGCGACAACTTGCCGCCCGCCTGCTTGCCGGCGAATTGGGCTTGGAAGATTTTGTCCGCGCTGCGGGCTCTCCCGCGATTGCCGACGTTGGCGAGGCCCAAGTCGATCTGGATCGCCGCCGGCGTTGCGGATTTCCCGAGGTGATTTTCGCCGAGGGCAAAACCGCCGCGGCGATTGAGAAGATCGTCAAGGCGTTGTTGTGCCACGGGGCCGAGGTGCTGGCCACGCGCGTATCGGCCGAACAGGCCGCCGAGCTGCTGGCCGTGTTTCCAAACGCCCGGCACAACCCCATCGCCCGGACGCTAAGGATAGCGAATGGCCCGGTCGATGCGGGGCGCGGCGAGTCGGAAGAACGTGCCGACGCACGGCGCGGCAAGGTGACGATTGTTACGGCCGGCACGAGCGATTTGCCTGTGGCCGAAGAAGCCCGCGAAACCGCTTTGTGGACCGGGGCCGAGGTGCAGTTGATCCAAGACGTCGGCGTCGCCGGGCCGCACCGGTTGGTCGCTAATCTTGCGCTGTTGGAAGCGGCCGACGCCGTTGTGGTGGTGGCGGGCATGGAGGGGGCGCTGCCCAGCGTCGTGGGCGGATACGTCGCCTGCCCCGTCATCGCCGTGCCCACCAGCATCGGCTACGGCGCCAGCTTCGGGGGCGTCGCCGCGCTGCTGGCCATGCTCAATAGCTGCGCCTCGAACGTCTCGGTGGTCAACATCGACGCCGGCTTCAAAGGCGGCTACGTCGCCGGACTGATCGCAAAAAATGCCGCTCGAGCCGGATTCGCGACGACATAATGCTTGTCGCGCGACCGCGTAATACGCCGAGGGCGTGCATAAGCATTTGATATGAACGACCGATCCCGTCCATGCAAGAATCACGGCGTTCTCCGCCTCCTCGGCGGTCGATGCGCCGCTCTCGTCTGTGCCGAGTCCGTCCTCTTTGTTGTGATTTGGCTGTTCTTGCTGTCGGCCGGACGCAGCGCGATGTTCCGCGATCCGGGCAGTTTTTGGCACGCGGCGGCCGGCGAAAAAATGCTGGCGACCGGCGAGGTTCTCCGCGCCGATCCCTATAGCTTCACGTTTGCCGGACGGCCCTGGATTTGCGACCAATGGTTGGCCGAGTGCATCATGGCGGCCGTTCGCCGCGCGGCCGACTGGGACGGATTGCTGCTGCTGACGGCATCGCTGCTGGCGGCCGTTTATACATGGATTGGCGCGAGATTGCTTCGCGCCGGGCTGCACTGGCTGCCTGTCGGATTGCTGCTGGCGTGGATTCTGCTGCTGGGCGCCCCGCAATTTCACGTCCGGCCGTTGGTCGCCACGATCGCCCTGTTGTCCGTGGCGTTCGCCTGGTTGGTCGATGTCGAGGCCGGCCGCAAACGGATCGGCCAATTGTGGTGGCTTGTGCCGCTGTTCGCGTTGTGGGCGAACCTGCATCCCGGCGCGCTCGGCGGCATGGGAACCGTCGCCCTCTGCGCTGTCGGATGGTGCGTCGCCGGATGGCTGGGCCGACCCTCGCCGGTGCGGCGTTGGACCGATGTCGTTCAACTCGGCGCGCTGTGTGCCGCGCTTGCCGCCGCGGCGCTGATCAACCCCTACGGGCTCGACATGCCGCGTCAATGGCTGCAAACCTTGGCCATGCCGCTGCCGAGCCTCATCGACGAACACGTTCCGTTGGATTGGGCCTCGCCGAACGGCGCGGCGACGGTTCTTTTAGTCGCCGGCTACGTCGCCGTGCTGGGCGCGACGCTGCCGCGCGGGCCGCGCGTCGCGTGGCTGCTGCCGCTGGTTTGGTTTGTACTCACCGTGCAGCGGGTGCGCAACGGGTCGCTGTTCGGAGTGACCGCCGCCATCGCATTGGCCGACATGCTGCCCTGTTCGCGCGTCGGCCGCTGGCTCGAGCGGCGCGCGATGCTAGGCCCGCCGCGCTCGGCCGCGGGTTGGCCGGCGGCGATGCTGCCGCTGGTTCTCGTGGGCGCGGCCGCGGCCGTTCAATGTGCGGGCGTACGCATTCCGCTGGTCGGCCGGGGCTGGGCGCAATTCGACGCGGCCCGCTGGCCGGTCGCGCTGTTGCCGCAACTCGATGCGATCCATCGTCAAAGCGAGGACGGCACGCCCATCTTTAACGACTTGAATTTCGGCGGCTTTTTGATCGATCATGCGCCGCGGCTTCGGGTATTTGTCGACGATCGGTGCGCGCTTTACGGCGGCGAGTTCCTGACGCGCTACGACCTTGCCCGGCGTGAAGATCCCGCACAAATCGAGCGTTGGCGGCGGCAATACGGCTTTCGGTTTGCGCTGGTCGAGTCCGGCGGGCGATTCGACCGCTATTTGGCCGGCTCAGAAGCCTGGCGGCTCGTGGCCCGAACGCCGCCCGCGGCGCTTTACCAAAGCCGTATGGGCGATGTGCCGGACGTGAGGTAGAATAAGATAGCGTTGTGTTCGATGTTTCGGTTTCGAGACGAGGGTTCGTCTATGAAAATCCTTCTGACCGAAGACCAGCTTCGCGACGGCATCCAGCACATGGCCGGCGAGATAGAAAAGCACTACAAAGACAAGCCGCTGACCTTGGTCGGCGTGCTGATGGGCAGCGTCGTGCTGATGGTCGACCTGATTCGTCTGCTTCCGATTCCGTTGCGGATTGCGTTGGTGCAGGCCCGCGGCGACCGCGTGGGTGGGATCGAGCCAGGGCCGCTGGTGATCGACGAGGATTTGCTGGCGTTCGCCGTGCGGGACCGCCATGTCTTGTTGGTCGACGACATGTTTCACACCGGCCGGACGCTATCCGAGTTGATTTCGCAGATCGACGAGCTTCGGCCCGCGAGCGTGCATAGCGCCGTCTTGCTCCAAAAAGAGGGGCAGTCGGAGGTGGCGATAAAACCGGATTTCGTCGCCTTTACGATTCCCGATGCGTTTGTGGTCGGCTACGGCTTGGACTACCGCGACCGCTACCATAACCTGCCGTATGTGGCGGCGTTGGAGCCGCACGAGATGGAGGCGAAGCCGATCGCATGACCCGGCGGATTTTACAGCTTGTCCCGACGCTGGACCGCGCGGGGGCCGAGAAACAAATGTGCCTGCTGGCCGAGGGGCTGCCTCGCGGCGAGTTCGAGGTGCATGTCTGCGCGCTGACGCGCGGCGGTCCGATGGCCGCGCGGCTTTCCGAGGCCAGCGTTCCCTGCACGATCATCAGCAAGCGATTCAAGCTGGATCCGCAGGCATTCTGGGGGCTGAAGCGGCATATCGCCCGATTGCAGCCCGATTTGATCCACGCCTGGATGTTTGCCGCGAATACCTACGGTTACGCCGCGGCGCGGGCTTGCGGAATTCAAAACATCATCGCCGGCCAGCGTTGCGTCGATGCGTGGAAGAGCCGGCCGCAACTGGCCGTCGATCGGGCGCTGGCCCGGCGTTGCAGCCGCACGGTCGTCAACAGCGAAGCGGTGCGGGATTTTTATCTGCAAGCGGGCGCGCCGGCCGAGCGAATTTGCGTGATCCCCAACGCCGTGGCGCCGCCGGGGGCTTCGACGACGACGCGCCGCCAACTGCTCGACGAGTTGGAGCTTCCGGCCGATAGCCGGCTGATTGGTTTGATCGGGCGGCTGTGGCCGCAGAAGCGCGTCAAGGACGCCATTTGGGCCGCCGACCTGTTGAAGGTCGTGCGCGACGACGTTCATTTGCTGATTATCGGCGACGGACCGCATCGCGATCTTTTGCGCCGCTTCCGCGATCAATGCCGCATTCGCGACAAGGTGCATTTTCTCGGCGAGCGCGGCGACGTGCCGCGGCTGCTGCCGCATCTCGATGTGCTGTGGTCGACCAGTGCGTTTGAAGGACAATCGAACGCAATCCTCGAGGCGATGGCGGCCGGCGTGCCCGTTGTGGCCACCGACATCCCCGGCACGCGCGAGTTGGTGTTGCCGGGCGAAACCGGTTGCCTGCTGCCCGTCGGCGATTGCGCGGCGTTTGCCAAAGAGACGGAAAGGTTGTTGAACGACGCTTCGCTT
>CAYMQL010000178.1:0-5874 GCA_964392255.1 uncultured Planctomycetaceae bacterium
GAAGTGCGAATGATGATCTTCCAACCGAGAGGAATACCAATGCCATGTATTCCACATTTTGTCTGTCTCTGCGACCTCCGCGACTCCGTGGTGAATTTCTTTTGGATTGCGAGTTAGCACTGTAGTATTAGTTGTTGTCGAAATCGTCGGCCGCTAAACGACATTTGTTTTCTGATCCTCAATAAACTCAAGCTCACAAAATCCCCGGCAACGCAGGGCTAAGGATTAATCATCAACTTCAACGGGTTGGTCGCGGCGCCGTCGCCGCGAATGATGATCACTTCGGCTTCGGTCGGCGCGGCGACCATCAGTTTCGGCATCGTCCAGCGGACGCCGAGGTCGTACCAACCTTGTATTTCGGCCTCCATCTCGATGCCGTTGACGTGAACCAGCACTTGACCGGGTTCGGGCCCAAGTCCTTCGCCGGCCAGCACGACTTCGTCGCCGGGTTTGGCGGCGGCCGGGTCGAGTTCAAACGCCGCCGGGTCGACCGGCAGCACCTCGATCGCCGGCAGATTCACGCCGTTGTCGGCCCGGGTGATCTCGGAAAGCTCGCGGCCCGCGTCGACCAAGACGTGCAGCGTGGTGAACGGAGCGGGATTGCCTTGGTCGTCGCGGCCGATCGCGTTGGCTTCGACCGGCAGGCGGATATCGACGCTTTGAATTGCATTGGGTTCGACGCCCGTGACGCGGACGCCCGCCTGCGGCAAGTCGGCGCTCAACCGGTCGTTCGTGCCGCCGAACAGCATAACGTCGAACGGCTGGGTGATTGCTCGGCTGCCGTTGTTCCGAAACCACACCCGGTAGCGCGGGCCTAGGTTTTCGTCGGGATGGCCTGGATCGACGAACCGCACGGCCAGCAGTTGCACGTCGGTCAGATCTTCGGCGATGACAATCGGCTTCACGTCGATCCAGGTGCCGCAAGGCTCTTCGGGCAGCGACAGAAATACGGGCGTTTCCCAGTAGACCCACGTCGGGCAAGGGTCGTAAAACGCCGGCCTGCACCAAACGGGCCGCGGGTCCCACGCTAGCGGGCCGCGGTGATGAAATCCCCAGGACCAGGCGACCCAAGAGCTCCATCTGGGATACAAGCACATGCCGGCGAAAAACGACGGGCCGCGGTAGTGCAGCTTCACGCAATGTTGGGCGTAGTTGGGGCTGACCTTTCCGCGATGAAAGTTCGGATGGTGTTTCGGCGGATGGTTTGGTCCGTGCTTCAGATCGAAACGGTATGCGGGGAGTCCCTGGTCGCGGTTGCCAAGCTTTGGACCGTGCTTGTGCAGATCGAGCCTGCGTGCGGCGTCGCCGTGTTGCATCAGGCGGTACTGTTCGGCCAGCTTGAACTTCTGGGCCGTCGGGCCCGCTGCGATGCGGGCGAGGTCGGCGTCTTTCAAGGGCCCCGGCCGCGGCCCGACCTTGACCGCATGGTTGGGGAAGCTACGAACAGCCGTTTTTCTTTCGATCAAGGCGTGCGGCGGTCGGGCAACGGCAATCGCCTTCTCCTTTTGCAAAAAGGCCGCGGGGGCGAACTTCGGACCGTCGAGTTTTGGATTGTGCGCTTTGAAGCCGACCGAGGCGTTTTGCTTGTCGAGCCGCCGACGAACTTCGGCAGCTCGAACCGGTGCAATCTGCTGAGGCGTAGGCTTAGGCGAAGCCAATCGCAGCTCGTTGGTTCGCAATGCCGGCGGCGGCGCCGCCTTTTCGATGTGCAGCGTTTTTGGGGACTGTCCCAATTTTCGTGTCAGCGAAAATGGGACTGTCCCCTTTGCCGTGGATGCGGGCTGGGGATTACCTGACGCAAAATTCCGTACAGTCCCCGTTTTTGGGGCGATGCGCTGCACGGGCCGATCAAAAGACGCTGTCTTGCCGATCGGATTGCTGCGGACCTGAGCTTTTAGGCTGCTTCGGCCCGATCCGATTTGAAGATCCGCACTCTTCGCCATCTTCTGTGCGGAAGACCGAGGGGTTTGCGATTCGAAAACGCGAGTCCGCGGGGCCAACGCCGCTGCCGATTGTCGCTGCCGGGCGGGCGCCGCAAGCGCGGCCGAACCTGCATGGTCCGGCCGGCTACGGAGAGTACGTTGCGATGCGGGGGCCTGGCGTATTTCTGGTGCGGATCTGGCCGGCGCCGACGCGGCGGAACGGCGGCCGGCCGCGGCATTCCGGAATTCTTCGGACTGCGCCGATGCGGCGGGAAACGATTGCCGGTGTCCGGCGGCCGATGGTTGTCTTGCTTCGAGCGGCATCGCGGGCCCGAGGGCCGCGGCCAGCGCAATGGCCCATTGGGCCCAAGTCGGCTGAAAGCTTCGTATTTTCGTAATGCGGCTCATGGTTAGCTCCTTCGCGTTCGAGCCGATCGTTGGTTCTGCGCGCAACCTGGAGCGAAGGCCGTGCCGTTCCCGGCCGTTCCGATGATCGGACAGCGAGCTATAAGCCGAAGGGCGAGAAATTCACGGCGAAAAACGGGTTTTCTTCAAAACAGAAGCGTTTTCGCATGGCAAGTTGGCTGGCTGTGCAGCCGAAAGATTTGTCGTCGTCTTGATGACAGGCGAGTGGATATGACGACATTTCCGCCGCCGGGCAAGTCTCCTTCCCAACGGGGGACGGAAACCCTATACTGATGGATCAAGTGGGCGGCCGCGATCTGGTTCTCCCCAAATCCGAGGGATCGCGGCTGTTGCACTGGATTTCATGGACCTGGTTACCCAAATGACAGAGCCGAACCCGTCGAATCACTGGGACTCGTTAGCGATGGACCTAGGCGCCGCTCCCGCTGCGGAGCCGTCGCCGCCTCCGGCGGCCGTGCAACCGCCGGCAGCGAAACCGGCGAAGACGACCGAGCGCCGCCCGCGCCCTGCGCCTGCGCCGGTCAATTGGGACATGCTGGCGGGTGAGCTTGGCGTGTCTCCGCAGCCGGAGCCGTCGCGGCCCGCGGCCGTGCAGCCGCCGCGCAGCCCGTCGCGGCCGCGTGCCGGAAAGGCCGCGCCTTCAAAACCGGACCAGGAGTCGGCGGAGGTTCCACCGACCGCGCCCGAGGAGTCGCCCAACTTTTTCGACGAGCGGTTCGATTTCGAGGAGCCGTTCGATCTGTTGGAAGGTTCGCATCCGCCGGCGGGCGGCGTCGAGACGGCGGAGCCGCAAGACGAGACTTCGGAGAAACAATCGCGGCGTCCGCGTCGGCGTCGGCGCGGACGCGGCGGCAAGGGCCGCGACGGCGGCGAAAGGGCGGCCCCTGCGCCGGCGGACCGATCGGCAACCGAACGCGCCGCAACCGCCCGCGACGAATCGTCTGCGGATGGAGCCGCAGAGCCGCGCGAGCCTGCGGCCGAAGAATCCGCGCATGGCGAGTCGGCCGAGCGGCGTTCGAAGCGGCGCCGTCCCAGGCGTGGCAAAAAGCGTCCCGCCGCCGAAGTCGGGGCTGCGGCGGACGCAGTCGGGGCCGCATCGGATCTTTCGCCGCTTGCCGATGAGATCGAACCCCGCAATTTGGAAGCTTTGGATGACAATTTGGCCGATCGCGAAGACCTGGAAGCGGATCAGGGCGAGCCGCAAGCGGATCGCGCCGATAAGTCCGGAATCCGCAGCATCCCGACGTGGCAGGAAGTCATCGGGCTGATGGTGGACAGGAATCTGGGATCGCGCTCAAAGCGTCCCGGCGGCAATGGCGCAGCCCAGCAGCGCGGTCGCGGCGAGCGTCGCGGCCGCGGCGGCAGCGGTCGCGGCAAGCGCGGCGGCGAAAAACAGCAGTCGTAGACGCGCCGGCGTTTTGGTGAACTGCCGCGGCTTCCGAGTGGCGACGCTTTTCCATCGCGATCACGCTATTCCTTGACGTTCGCCGTTCGGCTACAATGCATCCACTACTATGGCCGAGGCCGAAACGGCTTCCATCGCCTCCGAACGGCTGTTTAAGCTGGTCGGATGCTTGGATCGCGAGGCGGGCTTCGCCGAAGTCGTCGCAAGTCTGACGCAAGGCCATGCCGCGACTCTCGACGGAGTCTGGGGGTCGTCGTGCGCGCTGGCGGCGGCCGCGCTTGCGGCCCACGCACCCGCCGCCTTCGTTCTGATCTGCCCGCAGATCGATCAAGTCGACGATCTTATCGACGATTTATCGCTTTTCACGCGGGAAACGGTCGAGCGATTTCCGGCGGCCGAATCGCTGGACGGGACGCGCGACGACGAGGTTTTCGGGCAGCGGCTTCGCGTGCTGAAGCAGCTCGACGCCGGGCGGACGCCGAAACTGATCGTCGCGAGCATCCAGAGCCTTTTGCAGCCGTCGCCCAGCCGCGAAGTTCTGCGGCTTCAGACGCGCACGCTCCGGCAGGGCGGTACGACGGGCATCGGCGAGCTTGCCCGATGGCTGGCCGAAAACCGTTTTCACAACACCCCGGCCGTGCAGTTGCCGGGCGAATTTTCGGTCCGCGGCGGCATTGTCGACATTTTCGCCCCCGACTGGGGCCAGCCCATCCGCCTCGAGTTTTTCGGCGATGAGATCGAATCGATCCGGCGGTTCGAAATCGCAAGCCAGCGCAGCCTGGAATCGCTCGATAGTGTGGACGTAACGATGCTTGGGCCGGACATCGGGGCATCGGCCCATCTGGCCGACTATTTGCCGCGGGACAGTTGGGCGTTCCTGCTCGAACCGATGGAGTTGGAGCAGCAGGGACGGCAGTATTGCGAGCGGACCGAAGAGGCGGCGGCGGAATCGCCGCGGCTTCACACGGTTTCCGAGGTGCTGCGGCAATTGTTCCACTTTCCGTCGGTCACGGCTTCGGCCCTGGCCGCCGGTTCGTTGGAAACGACGTGCCGCCTGAAGATCGAATCGGTCGAGCGTTTCAGCGGCGACATTAATCGCGTGCGCGAAGAACTGGAACAGGCGAGCGCGGGCCAAGAGGTGTTCGTCGTTTGCCAGACCGAGGCCGAGGTTCGCCGGCTGCGCGACATTTTCAGCGCGACCGAAGCCGCCGCCCAAAATCGATTGCATTTTCCCATCGGCTCGTTGCAGAGCGGATTTCGGCTGGTGGCCGATCGGATTGTGCTTCTTAGCAGCGGCGAATTGTTCCGCCGAGCGGATTTGCGCCGGCCGACGCGCCGCCGTCTTTCGCGCGTCATCGACAGTTTTCTCGATCTGCGCGAGGGCGATCTGGTGGTTCACGTCGGCCACGGAATCGCACGCTATCGCGGCCTGAAGCTGCTCGAAAAAGACGGGCAGGTCGAAGAGCATTTGGAACTGGAGTTTCACGGCCGCACGAAACTTTATGTGCCGTCGACGAAGATCGGACTGGTCCAGAAGTACATCGGCGGCGACAAAAGCCGGCCGACGCTGGCCAAGCTTGGCGGCCGCATGTGGACCCGGCAGAAAGAACGCGCCGAAGAGGCCGTGACCGATCTGGCCGCCGACATGCTTCAATTACAGGCCGCCCGGGCGTCGCGGCCGGGCATTGCGTTTCCGCTGGACACGAAATGGCAGCGGGAGTTTGACGCCTCGTTTCCCTACCGCGAAACGCCCGACCAGTTGATCGCCGTCGACGCGATCAAGCGCGACATGACCCAGCCGCGGCCGATGGATCGCCTGCTGTGCGGCGACGTGGGCTACGGCAAGACCGAGCTGGCGATGCGGGCGGCGTTCAAGGCGGTCGACGCCGGCTATCAGGTCGCGGTGCTGGTGCCGACCACCTTGTTGTGCGAACAGCATTGGCAGACCTTTACCGAGCGCATGGCCGAGTTTCCGTTTGAAATTGCGGCGTTGTCGCGATTTGCGGCGCGGCGGCGGCAATCTGAAATCATCCAGCGACTCGAAGACGGCTCGCTCGACATTGTGATCGGCACGCACCGGCTGGCGCAGCCCGACGTCCGATTTCATAACCTCGGCCTGGT
>CAYMQL010000179.1:0-5858 GCA_964392255.1 uncultured Planctomycetaceae bacterium
CTCAAGCTGAATCTGAAAGGCAAGCGGTTTCAGAAGAAGGCCAAGGACACCGCGGGCTACGCGGCCGAGATTGCCGCGATTGCGCAGGCCACGATTGCCGACGCCTCGGCCACCGACGGCAGCCCGGGTCAAATCAACCAGTGGCGCGGCTTTTCGGTCGACATGCGCAACCACGCTGCGGCCCTAAACGCCGCGATTCGCAAGTGCGACGAAACGGCCGCCGCCGAGGCCTTGAAATCGCTCACCAAGGCCTGCGACGATTGCCATGCGGCATTCAAGCCCGACGTTCTGAGCCTGTAACCCAGGCTACGCATCGTTCTGCGCCCGGCGACGTTTTTTCGGCGGGCGTTCAGCGTTTGAAACACCGATCGGCGCAGTCGAGATACTGCCGCCAGTCGTACTGCGTCGTAGCATGCTTGCCCGGGCGGATGTGATAGCTGATCGTGCTTTTCACGGGTTCTCCGACCGGCGGCATTTTTTGGGCCGCCAGTCCATCGGTCCCCAAAAGCCGGTAAACGGGATCGGCGCCAAAAGCGCCCAGAAACTCGCCGCGCGGGTCGGCCCATAGATCGTCCTCGGCGCTGGCCACGTAGACAGGCCGCGGGGCAACCAGGGCGATCAACATGTGCTGGTCAACGGGCAGAAGGTTCTCGCGGTCGTTGAATTTCTTGAAGTTGCCGCAGAACCAATGGGGGAATTGATCGTTGATCCTCTTGACCGTTTCGCCGAAGGCCCGCTTGCTCAACGCGGCGCCGCCGCAGCCGGAATTGTTCGAGATGACCAGGGCAAAACGCTCGTCCTGGGCCCCGGCCCACAACGCGGTTTTGCCGAGCCGCGAGTGGCCGAAAACCGCAACGTGTTTTGCGTCCACGTCCGGGTCTTGCTCAAGGTAGTCCATCGCGCGGCTAAGTCCCCAGGCCCAGGCGCCGATCGCGCCCCAAGCGTCGGGCTCGAAAACGGTGTTTTCGCCCTGCGGGCTAAGGGCCGCACGCACGCCGCATTTCCAGCCGTCGGGCCGATCGAGTTCGATGTCGCCGTAATAGATCGTGGCCAAGCCGTACCCGCGCGACAAGATCAGCTCGACCTGCCAGGCCTCGGCGTCGATGCCCCGCGAGGCCTCGGTGGCTCGGTTGTCGACGA
Source organism: uncultured Planctomycetaceae bacterium (assembly GCA_964392255.1). Taxonomy (GTDB): domain Bacteria; phylum Planctomycetota; class Planctomycetia; order Pirellulales; family Thermoguttaceae; genus CAYMQL01. The sequence goes on from CAYMQL010000179.1 coordinate 1,141, forward strand.
CGCCGGAGTCGGGGTGAGGCCGCATCCACCGGTCGCACATCGCAATGGCCGGGTCTTTGCAGACAGACTGGTTGCCATTGAAGTTGAGCCCAAGAAACACCGGCACAGGCTTCTTCGCCGCGTTGGGCAAATACAGGAGCAGTTGCATTTTCGGTCCGTCGCGGCGGCCGGTCGGAAAAACGGTGATCTGTTTACGGGTAGCTTTTCCGTCCAAAGCGTCGGTCGCCGCGGAGTCGACGTCGAACTGGATCGGGGCCGACGCAGCGGGCGACTTGCCGTAGACGTATTTTTGGAGCAAGCCCAAAACCTCCGGCCTCCGGCAATTCCGCCACGTTTCGGCGTCGGCCACCTGCCGACCGTCGGACAGCGTCAACGGGTCGGGCAGCGTGTACGAAGGCACCTTGCTTTCGTCGTAGTTGCCCGGCGGACGCTCGGCGGCGACCGCCTGGAATCCGAAACAAAACGCTGCGGCCAGCGCGACCGCCGCAAAAATCTTCCAACGGCATCGCATGGAAAAACTCCTTGTTTCAAGTTGGTCGAGGTCGATTGCCAGTTTATCGCCGGCGGACGGGGGCTGCAATCGTTCCGTTCCGAAGGGCCTGAACGCCACGAAATCGCCGATTTTTCTTGGGCGGCGGACGTGTCTTTTCGTCGGAAACGATGATATGCTTCGGATATGCCGCCCAGATCAGGGACGGCAATTCCTGTGTTAGGAGCAAGCCGAATGCCGCATCGAAGCTCGCCATTACGATTTGTACATCCTCTGCCGTATGGTGCCATTGCACACGACAGAGGGGTGCAGTTCGTGGTGTTCAGCCGCCGGGCAACGGCGATGCGGGTGCTTTTGTACGATGAAGTTGGGCAGCCCGATCCCGTCAAGGTCATCGATTTCGACCCCGATTTGAGCCGCTGGGGCGACATCTGGAGCATTTTTGTGCCCGGCATCGGACCGGGACAGCTCTATCATTTTCAGGCCGACGGCCCGTTCGAGCCGGACAAGGGGCTGCGTTTCGACGGCCGTGCCCGGCTGATCGATCCCTATGCGAAGGCGCTGGCGGGCAAGTTTTTGCCGGGCGGCGACGGCGTCGTGCGCCCGCCGAAGTGCGTGGTGGTCGACGACGCCTTCGACTGGCAGGGCGACCGCCATTTGCGCCGCAGCCTGGACGAAACCGTGATTTACGAGATGCACGTCCGCGGCTTCACGCACTCGCCGACCAGCGAGGTGAAGCATCCCGGCACGTACCTGGGACTGATCGAGAAGATACCCTATCTGCAATCGTTGGGCATAACGGCGGTCGAGCTGATGCCGGTCTTCGAGTTTCCGACGAACGAGAGTTCGGGCCAAGCCTCGGAGCGGCCGAATTATTGGGGATACGACCCCTTGGCGTTTTTTGCGCCGCACCAGGCCTACGGCTCCGGCGCAAAGCCCGGCGGACAGGTCCGCGAGTTTAAGGAGATGGTCCGGGCGCTGCACGCGGCGGGCATCGAGGTGATTCTCGACGTGGTGTTCAACCACACGGCCGAGGGCAACGAATATGGCCCGACGCTAAGCTTCAAGGGATTGGAGAACCGCGTTTACTACATGCTCGAAAACGGCGGCCGCTCCTATCGCAATTACTCCGGTTGCGGCAACACGCTCAACGGCAATCATCCGATCGTCCGCGAGATGATTTTCCATTGTCTGCGGTATTGGGTTCACAATTACCACGTCGACGGCTTTCGTTTCGATCTGGCGTCGATCCTCAGCCGCAATCGCGACGGCGAACTGGTGCCGAATCCGCCCTTGATCGAATCGATCGCCGAGGATCCGCTGTTGGCCGATACGAAGATCATCGCCGAGGCGTGGGACGCCGCCGGCGGCTATCAGGTGGGCACGTTCGGCAGCGCGCGTTGGGCCGAGTGGAACGGGCGGTTCCGCGACGACGTGCGCCGCTTTTGGCGGGGCGACTCGAACATGATCGGCCCCCTGGCCACAAGACTGGCCGGCTCAAGCGACCTGTATCAGGCCAGCGGCCGCAAGCCGTTTCATAGCATCAATTTCATCACCTCGCACGACGGGTTCACGCTGAACGACTTGGTTTCGTACAGCGAAAAACACAACGAAGCCAACGGCGAGGACAATCGCGACGGCGAGCGAAACAACTACAGCTACAACTACGGCGTCGAAGGCCCCACGCGCCGCGCAGCGGTCGAAACCGTGCGCCTCCGGCAAATCAAGAATTTGTTGACCTCGCTATTGTTGAGCCAGGGGGTGCCGATGTTGCGGTCGGGCGACGAGTGCCGCCGCACCCAAATGGGCAACAACAACGCCTACTGTCAGGACAACGAAATCACCTGGTTCGACTGGAAGCAGGTGGAGCGGCACGAGGGACTGCTCCGGTTCTGCGCGACGTTGGTTGCGTTTCGCAGGGCCGAGCCCACGGTGCGACAGATCGACTTTTTTCGGGGCCAACCCCACGTGGACGGCGGACTGCCCGACGTAAGCTGGTACGCCCCGACCGGCGGACCGCTCGATTGGTCGGTCGATTCGCGGAGTCTGGTGTGTTTGCTGGGGGCGGCGCCGCAGGAAGATCCGCTTGCGCCGCCGAATCATCATCTGCTGATGCTGTTTCATGCCGGGACCGACTCGCGGCATTTCACCGTGCCGTTGCCGGCTCGCGGTCTGGCGTGGCAGCTTCTGATCGACACCGCGGCCCCAAGCCCCACGGACATCTATTCGGGGCCGGACGGCCCGCCGCTGCCGGCCAACGATATCGTTACGCTGGAACCCCGGTCGCTGGTCGTCTATGTCGCGCCGGACGAAAACGCAACATGATCGCGCCTGGAATGGGGACTGTCCCAATTCTCGTGTCAGCGAAAATGGGACTGTCCCCTTTGCCGTGGATTTCGCAGAAATCCGTAGGGTGCGTGCTTGCACGCACCTGATTTCCCGGCAAATCCAAATTGGTGCGTGCAAGCACGCACCCTACCAAGGCTTTCCCAATTCTCGTGTCAGCGAAAATGGGAGCGTCCTGAATTCCTCACGCAGAGCGTGAGGAGTACATTTTTCTCGTAACCGTTCGCATCGACGGGTTTCACGGTCGGGCAGGCCTATCGCAGCGTCCGCCTTTTCAAGTTGACTGCGGCTCCTCCCATCCAAAACACACCCCCCATTGGTGTAAATTATCGAAATTTGCCCCCTGCGGAAATCTGACCTAGGCTTAGGGTGGTCTCTTCTGCGATCTAATGTCGCTTCCCGAAGCAGATGAACGGGCCGGCTGTCCTGCCGACCGCACTCAATCCATATCACGTTCAACCCACGTGCCGCATCTTCCTTCGGGACGCGTCTTCGCTCCACCTCGCGATTTTCATGAAACCCGTCGAACAAGCCATCTTCACGTCCGTCGAAACCCATCTTCAGTCGGGCTACCAGTTGGTTTCCTGCACCGCTGGCATTTGCCCGGCCGACGCCTGCGAACTCGTCACCTGGGGGCCGTTGCACGACTCGATGCTCGACGTAAGCTCCGGGGCCGAAAGCTTCAATTTTCATCCGCTGCCCAGCGGAAACTACTGCGTTTCGCGCACTACGCCCGCCGGATGGGACTCCCACGGCGCCCACCGCGTCTACACCCATTGCATGATCGTATCGCCGGAGTTGCTGGGCCATTTCGCCAACAACCCGCTCGCGCTGGCCTCGGCGGTGTCGGAACGCGGACGTTGGTGTACCCCCGACGCCCCCGGCCTGTGGCTCGAACCGTTTCTGCTGCCCGGCGGCGCGGTGCCCGTCGACGAGGCCCTGCTGCGACAAATGGCCGAAAACCCCGGTCCCGAACACATGGCCTCCCTGGTTCGAGAAAGCCGAAACGCCGTGTGTCTGGCCGTGGCCGGCGCACGCCAGCCGGTCCAACTGATCGCCGGTTTGCTAAGCTGCCTGCCGCCTGAGTGCCGCTTGGAATTTTCGTTTTCCACGGGCCTGAAGTTTTCGCCGCGACGTCCGTTCCGAATCGTGGTGCTTTCCGACGATCCGGCCGAGCAGCTCTGGGCCGCCAACTATCCGAACGTCACGGTTCTGAAGCTCGACGACGAATGCCCGACCGGGGCCGCGTCGGCCGACGGCTGGTCTGAACTGATCGAGCGAACCCTGGCAACCGAACGCATTCCGTTTCTGGCCTCGCAGCTTTCGAAGCGACGGTTCGATCTTTCCCTGGACGATCTTCCCGCGCTCGGGCTCCAATTGCTCGAAATGCTCGACGCGGTGGAATGCCACGGAGCCCCAGCCGGCCCACAGACATCGTCCGTGCGTCCGCAACAACGCTCGCACACGAAGGCCCACGCCCCCCATCGCCAATTCGGCCCGGGCGACTCCGCGGCCGCCGCCTTAGCCGATGGGCCGTCTTCGACGCAAACCGGCCTGCACCCGCCCGAAGTGCTTGAAAAACTCGAACGCCTCGACGACCTGGTTTACGAAGCGATCTCGGGGCAAACCAATTCTCTCGAACAGCTCCAGACCGCCTGGCCGCAACTTCTGGAAGAGCTGGACGAGACGTCCCTGGCCGAGTCGCGCGAACAGTATTTGCGTTATGCCCTCTCGATTTGGGGGGAATACGCCGACAGCGCCGCCCTGCGCGACCCCGCCCGGGCCATCCAGGCCCTCGAAGTGCTCAGCCTGCTGTTCAACGACGTCAAATAGTCGTCCCTGAAAAAGTCGGTCCTGGCGATTTTGTGATTGGCGGGGGTGG
>CAYMQL010000180.1:0-5853 GCA_964392255.1 uncultured Planctomycetaceae bacterium
GGCCCAAGACGATCTCGCTGGCGCGCACGGGCTTGGTCACAATGGTGTAGACCGTATGGCTTTTGATGTCGGCCGGAAGGCTCAACGAACTGAGGAACAACGCCAGCAGCAACACCAGATAGCTCGTGGCCGTAAGCACAAAATCAAGATACAGCCGCGCCGGATCGTTGCTGCCGGGATCGAGAAACCACCCGGCAAACAGCAGAATCAGGATAAACACCGCGAAGACGACGACCACGCGGCGGCGGAGCGATTCGTGGACGGCCAGCCGCGCCAGCGCCAAAACACGGCGAGGCGACAGCCGCGTCAAATCGGTGAAGGCGTCGCGCAGCACTTTGGCGGCGATTCCTACGGCAGCCGCCGGTCCATGCCGCACCGCCGCCAGAAGCCAGCCCAGCGCCGCGGCGGCCGCGACCGCGCAGCCCACGACCAACAACCACGTGAGCAAAGCCCCCGGCAACCAGACCAGAAACGGAGCGAATTCCCTCGGATCGACAACCATGACGCGCCAGAATGAATGAAGGATGAACGCTGAAGGATGAACGGACGGACGGAAACGGGCCGTTGCCGGCTACTTTTGGGCGACGCCGCGCACGCGGCGGCCCGGATGCTCCTCGCTCTCGCGGATGATTTTCAGGAACAGCTCTTCGAGCGTCGTGGTTGGATTGTCCATGCTCAGCACGTGCCCGTTGTTCCGCTCGATGACCTCGCGCACCTCTTTCTGGGTCAAAGCGTTGAGCCCGGTGGCGCGAATTTCGGTTACATCGCGGACCTTCAACAGGCTGTCCACCCGGCCCATCTCTTTCAATTCGCCTTGATACAAAATTGCGATCCGGTCGCACACGTCTTGCACGTCGGCCAGCAAATGGCTGCACATGAGGACGGTTTTGCCTTCCTCGCGCAGCTTGACGATCAGGTCTTTCATTTCGCGGGTGCCGATCGGGTCCAGTCCTGTGGTGGGCTCGTCGAGCACGATCAGCTCGGGATCGTTAATGAGGGCTTGAGCCAACCCGATGCGGCGCGTCATGCCTTTGCTGTATTCTTTCAATTGTCGCCGCTTGGCCCAATCGAGCCCGACCATCTCGATCAGATCGGCGACCCGCTGCCGGCGCACCGCCCGCGGAATGTTGAAAAGCCGGCCGTAGAAATCGAGCGTTTCTTCGGCGTTGAGAAAGCGGTAGAGATACGATTCTTCGGGCAGGTAGCCGATCCGCTCGTTTTTGGCCACGTCGGCGGCGTCGCGGCCGAAGACCAAGGCCTGGCCGGCGGTGGGAAAAAGCAGGCCGAGGATCAACTTGATCGTGGTGGTTTTGCCCGATCCGTTCGGCCCGAGCAGGCCGAAAATTTCGCCCCGGCGCACCTCGAGGTCCAAGGCCTTCAGGGCCCTGACTTTCTGGCGTCCCCAGAAATCGCGATAAACCTTGGTAAGACTTCGGGTTTCGATGACGACGTCGGACTGCATGCGAGACCTTTCCGCGGTGCCCCGCGTTATCGCAAGAAGTTCGGGATACACCGGGGGCCGGAATTCAATACGCAAGTCGGCCTCGACCGGTTCATCCGCCTATGCTACAGACTCTTCATCATAAGCGGCCGGCGACGGCGTTTCAAGCAGTCGCGCTCCCTGCCAACGGCGGGATCGATGCCGGCGGCCGATCGGATTCGGGCTGCAACCGCCCCGGGACTTGTGCTTCCGCACAACAAGACGATACGCTGCAATCTGTTATGTTGCCTGAAATGAACAAGCCGCGCTTGTGGCTAACCGCTTGCTAACCGATACTCCCGCTATGCCATCGCCCGACGCCGCCTCCCGGTTTCTCGCCAATCGGATCGACTACGAACGCACGCAGTCGATGCCGTGTTCCGAAGAGGCCATGAAACTCGATCGGATGCGCGACCTGCTCGACCGGCTCGGCAATCCGCATGCGGGAATGCCGATCGTTCACATTGCGGGCACGAAGGGCAAAGGCTCGACCGCCGCCATGACGGCCTCCGTCCTCACGGCGGCCGGCTATCGCACCGGACTGTTCACCTCGCCCCATTTCGAGCGAGTCGAAGAGCGGATCGTTGTGGACGGACAGCCCTGTTCGGCGGCCGAACTTGCCGCGCTGGTCGAGTTGATTCGGCCGGCCGTCGAGGCAATGGACCGCGAGGCGCCGGCAGCGCTCGGCCCGACCTATTTCGAGATCGTCACGGCCGCCGCGCTGTGCCATTTTGCACGGCGGCAGGTCGACGCCGCCGTGTTGGAAGTGGGGCTCGGCGGACGGCTCGACTCGACGAACGTTTGCACGCCGGCCGTCTCGATCATTACCAGCATCAGCTTCGACCACATGAAGCAACTCGGCGATTCGCTGGCCGCGATCGCCGCCGAGAAGGCGGGCATCATCAAACCCGGCGTGCCCGTCGTCAGCGGCGTGATCGACGATGAGCCGCGCGAGGTCGTGCGCGCCGCCGCCCGCCGAAACGGCTGCCGCCTGCTGGAGCTTGGCGTCGATTTCGACTTCGAATATCGCCCGCCGCGCCGCTTGGAACAAGCGGCGGCGGCGCCGGCGCACTTCGATTTCCGTTGCAGGTCGTCTGTCGCTGAGACCAGCAACATCGACGAGAATAGCCGGAAGCTAACCGCTCCCGGAAAGATGGTTGGAAGCGGGTCGGAAACCCAATTCCGGGGTCTGTTAGACCCCGGCTATGATCAAATCAATTGCCAAATCAATAATATTGCGCTCCAGCTGCTGGGCCGCCATCAGGCGGCCAACGCGGCGCTGGCGCTGGCGGCGCTTGGCGAGTTGCTCCGTTGCGGCTGGACGATTCCCGAGGCCGCAATCCGCAAGGGCTTGCTCGACGTTGCTTGGCCGGCTCGCATTGAAATTGTCTCGAGGCGGCCGACCGTGGTGCTCGACGCGGCCCACAACGCCGCGTCGATCGAGGCGCTGGTCGAAGTGCTTTCCGAGAGCTTCTCGGCACGGCGGCGACTGCTGCTTTTTGCCACGACGCACGAAAAAGACGTGCGAGGGATGCTCGAACGTCTGCTGGGACGTTTCGACCATGTGGTTTTCACAAAATATCTCGAAAACCCGCGCGGCATTCCGCCCGAGCAACTGCGCGACATGGCGGCGGAACTTATCGCATATTCCAAGAGCGCCGATGTTCGTTTAGCGGCCGATGTTCGTTTAGCGGCCGCCGGCACGGCGGCCCGGATACAGACGGGCCGTCGTCCGCTCAACGGGGACGAAGCGCAACAACCGCCGACGGTTGAAATCGCCGCCACGCCGGCCGAGGCCTGGGATGCGGCGCGTCGTCTGGCCGGGCCGGACGACTTGATTTGCGTCACCGGCTCGTTTTTTTTCGCCGCCGAAATGCGCCGCCAGATCGCCGCGAGGCCGCATTCATCGCAGCCGTGATCGCCGGATCTCCGTCGACGAAACGTCTTCGTGAAAGGCCGCCTCGGGCACCTCGCGGCAGATGCCCCGCAGCGTGTCGGGCAGATCGAGGTCGGAGAGCCGCACAAAGCCCGCGCCCAGTGCGCGGCCGAAGACTAAAAATCGACATCCGCATTGCGCCACCCGCTCGACGGCCGCCCGACAGGCTGCTGCGCTGCCGCCGTAATACTGCGGGGCGGCGATTCGCCGCAACGTGTCGACGCCGACGACGAACGTCGCCCCCGGAAAAAGCCGCGATTTCTCGTCGAACGTGGCCGCGCGCGTCAGATAAACGGTCTGTTCCGGTGAAAACTGCGCAAGCCGCCACGCAATCTCGGCATAGTCCAACGGCGGTTTTTCGACGTTGGCGATCGAGATTTCCAGTGCTACGGGCTCGTGCAGCAGTTCTTCGGCGATCTCGGCCATGCGCTGGTGCCCGGCATGCAGCGGATTGAACGCGCCGGAAAGGATTGCCCGCGGCGGCCTGCCCGTCGGATGCACGCAAACATGCTCGACGTTGCCCAGCAACAGGTCTTGCCACGCCGCGGGCGCTTCGGTCTGCGACTGCTCAATCCGTTCGCCTTCGAGCAGATCGAGTTCCAGTCGGGCGGCGATGCCGCAGGCCTCGGCCACGACGTTCAACGCCAGCCGGCCGGCGAGTCGTTCTTCCTCGGCGCGCGAGCGGCGGTCCTTTTGCAACTCTAAATGCCAGGCGGCCGTTACAGCAGCCGTTTGTAAAGCCGCATGAACGCGGTGAGGGCCGCGTTTCGGCCGATCGCTGACCAGACTGGCCGTACAGGCGACTCCGGCCAACGCTGCTTCGGCCTCGCCAAAACGCCGCGCCCGCTGAAAGGCCGCCATCGCCATCGCCCGGGCGGTCGCAGCCGAACAGAACTCGTCCGGCATGCCTCCAAGCCATGCAACCATCGCCGGCGGCGCGTAGGGCACGACAGCCTCTAGCAAGGTTCGCGAAGCGCCAGGCACCTCGAGCAGGTCGGCGATCGCACGGCTGCCGCCGCCGCTGACCGCCAGCACGATCCGCGCGGGCGAATCGTGTATCTGTTCGACAAGCTGATCGGCCGAAAGGTGCATCCCCTCATCCTACCACGCTATTGGAACACCAGATAGCCGAAACCGTCGGGCGCGATCGATGGCAGGGCCGGCACAAGCGAAACGAGCAGCGCAGTCCCTCGGCCGGGGCACACCGGACGTTGTGCAACGACCGCGTCCTGGGGACTGTCCCCTTTGCCACGCCGTTCTTATCGCCCAACGCGGATCGAATGTCAACACCGCGCAAGCAAACAGGGCAGCCCGGCGGTCGGGTTGCCCTGATGCACAAAGGAGCGTCTTTCTTCCTGCCGTGAATGCCCGCGGCGGACCCGATTACCACGGGCCGCGGACGTAATAGTCTCCGAATTGGTCGGTATTGGACGGCCACGCCGGCGTTCCGCGGAACCATCCGCGGCTGTAGGCGCCCGCCCCGGGATACGCCCGCTTAAACTGATGCTGGTTGGGCGTAACGCGGGTCGCGCCGACGCCCCAGCCTAAATGCGTTTGGCTTTCAGCCGTCGGCGGTACGACGACCGCCACGGGCGCGCCCCAGGCCACGTCGTAGTAGTCGCCGTGCCACGGATAGGTCTGCGCCTGCCGATGGGCAACCCAGCCCTTCACCGAGCCGTGGCCGGCCGCCGCATCGTGGGTCCAACCGCAAGCGGCCGAGAATGCAACCGCGGCGGTGACAATGAATATACGTCGCATAGCGTTGGTTCCTTCCTGCTATCGGTCTCGTTGATTACCGCCAATGGACCGAGGTTCGCGTGCGCGGGGCGTCGGTGTGCTTGGTCGTGTAGCAGCGATGATGTCGATACAAAAACTCGTGCGGCGACAATGGCTGATAGGTGATATACGTGTGTCCGACCAGCGCGGGCGTGGGCCGCGGGCAAGGATACAGCTTAGCCCCGACGCTTTCCGGCCCGACCGGCGGAACGTAATAGTTGTAGAACAAATCGCCGGCCGTACTGTGACGCATCAAGTCGGCCTGGGCCTGGCCCGCCGCGCCGCAGACCAGCGCAACAACGATTGCAAACGTCGAAGCTCCGAACACGGCAAGATATTTTCCGCGAGAAAAAACTTGATTCATGTCTCGATACCTCATGTTCATTCCCGAGCGTGATTGCAGTTCGCCGTTGAGTCCGGCGTGCGGCGACAAAACGCCCACTATCAATCTCGGCACGTGCCGGTCTTAGGGGTGAATCTTTGTGTGCGGCGTGGATGAAAGACTCGCAATTTGCGGGAATTCCGAGAAAAGCCGGGTGGGAGGCCGGCGGAAAAATCGGTATAATCCGTCCAGTCGTTATGGTCCTGCATTTCGTTGGGCAGCCACAGCCTTGGTAGGGTGCGTGCTTGCACGCACCAATACGGATTTGCCGTGAAATCA
>CAYMQL010000181.1:0-5809 GCA_964392255.1 uncultured Planctomycetaceae bacterium
ATGGGCAAAGAAGATCGGCGGAAAGACGCACTACTTCGGCCCGTGGGCTGACCCCCAGGCCGCGCTTGACCGTTACATCGCTTGCCTTACTGGCAAGCCAAACAAGCAACCGATTATATCAAAGGCGGATAGGCCCGCAAAGCCCCACCCCGACTACCCGCTTTACGCACACAGCAACGGCCAGTGGGCAAAGAAGATTGCCGGCCGTGTCCACTACTTCGGCCCCTGGTCTGACCCGCAAGCCGCTTTACAGAAATGGTTGGCAGCCGAAAACCCGATGACCACAACCTTGTACGTAAGCATGGATGCCCAACTCTCACCCCAGCAATAAGGGCACCATCATGGAAAAGAAACCCACGAAACCAACTCCCGATTTCCCGCTGACGGCTCGCAACAACGGCCAATGGGCGAAGAAGGTCAAGGGCCGCTTCCACTACTTCGGCCCGTGGGCCGATGCACAAGGGGCGCTAGACCGCTACAATGCTTGGCTTGCTGGGGAGAAGCCTGTTGCCAAGAGCGCGCCAAAGAATGGGCCAACGAACGGGAAGCCCGACAAGCCCTACAAGGATTTCCCCCTCTATGCTCACAGTAACGGCCAGTGGGCAAAGAAGGTACGGGGCGTGACTCGTTTGTTTGGCCCGTGGGCCGATTGGCAAGCCGCGCTGGACAAGTGGCTTGCCCAAAAGGATGATCTTCTAGCCGGCCGGGAACCCAGGGTAACGGGTGAAGGGCTGACCGTCGTTTCTCTGGTCAACCAATTCCTTGAAAGCAAGGAATTGATGAAAGACGCGGGGGAGTTGACCGAACGGAGTTTCGAGGATTACGACGTGACGTGCGGCCAGATCATCGACGTCTTCGGCCGCAACCGTTTAGTGACCGATCTACGCCCCGATGATTTTGAGCGATTGCGGACGGAACTTGCCAAGGGGCGGGGAAAGAAACGTAGAGGATGTGGCCCCGTTACGTTGTCAAACGACATTGGGCGCGTTCGCGTGGTGTTCAACTACGCATACAAGCAAGGGCTGATTGACCGGCCGATTGTATATGGCGATGGATTCAAGAAGCCAAGCCGGCGCACCTTGCGGCGGGAACGTCACAAAAAAGGCCCCAAGATGTTCAAGGCGAAAGAGATTCGGGCCATGCTCCGCATTGCCAGCCGTCAACTCAAAGCCATGATCCTCTTGGGAATCAATTGCGGATTGGGCAACAATGACTGCGCCTTGCTGCCGTTGTCGGCTCTTGACTTGGAGAAGGCATGGTTGGACTATCCGCGCCCCAAAACGGAAGTTAAACGCCACGCCTGTCTCTGGCCCGAAACGGTCAAGGCTCTTCGGGAAGCGCTAGAGCATCGACGCGAACCGAAAGACAAGGCGCACGCCGACAAGGTTTTCATTACACGCGCTCTTGAACCCTGGTTGTCCAAGGGCAAGGCTAAACGCGACAATCCCGTGAGCAAGGAAACCGCCAAGCTGCTAAAGGAACTAAAGATTCATCGGCCGGGATTGGGCTTCTACAGCTTGCGCCACACCTTCAAGACAATTGGGGAAGAGTGCGGAGACCCTATTGCTACCGAGTACGTCATGGGCCATGCCGAAGACCCGGATGATATGGGCGAAGTCTACCGGGAGCGCATGACCAAGAAGCGCTTGTTCAAGGTGGCAAACCATGTCCGCAAGTGGCTTTTCAATAGAAAACCTTCCCGCAAGGCTTCGTCGGCCGCGCCCGCTTCACCCGCGCCGGCAGGTGAGTAGACCGGCGCGTCTTGAATGCTTCCAAGTCGGCGGGCAAACTGCGGCCGTCCGCCTTCTTCTTTTGCCACGTTGACGGCGTTCACCTTGCCCGTGTGAATCCAGTAGAGCACCTTGTCGGGCTTGACACCCATGATCCGGGCGACTTGCGGCGGGGTCAGCCAATCAGACTTCGATTTCCGTTCGCGCGCCCATGCCAGCATCTTGCCGAGAATCGGCAGGGCTGACCGCGCTGATATGACGGTCACTTCGTCGCCAAGATCATCGAAGCCAAGACGGGCGCATTGCCGCCGGGCCTCTTCTACGATTTCGGCCGCTTCAAGATCGTTGCACGGATCGGGGTCAAACTCGCGGGCCATTGTGGCGACGTAATCGCACTGGTCCCGAAGCCATGAATAGAGTTTTTTGATGGTCATGGTCAGAAGGCCCCGACATTGGCAACAGTGTCGCCTTCCTTTGGATGACGTTGCTCGATTTCGTTTCCGTTCACCTTTGGGCGCGTTTTCGACGGCACGCGGCCGGAACGGCATCCTTGCCGTTCCGGCCGCGTGCTGATTGTGTCAGATATGCGGGTTGGCCTTTCCTTGTGTCGGCTTGCCCGATTCGCCGGGGGCCTCTTCTTGTTTCACCTGCAATTCATTCACGGCTTCGACTTCGGCAGCAAGGGCCTTTGTTTCGCCGACAATGGCCGCTTGCTTGGCAACCTGCCCATTCCATCGCTCTTGCGCCTCTGCCAATCGGGCCGCCATGATCGGCGCAACCTGGTCCCAATAGCTCATAGCGCCTCCGCCCTCAATTACGCCTTTCAGCCGCGCCCATTCCTCTTTCTCTTGCTCCGTCTTGGCTGCCACGTGCGCCCGTTCCCAATGGGCAAGGGCTTTCGCGTATTCGGGTTGGTTCTCCAATTCATATTGCCGCTTTCGCCCTTCCATCATTGCGTCGATGCGCGCGTCTTCGATTTCCGCTTGGCGTTTGTATTCGCGGATTCGGCGGGCAACGTCTTTTCTCCATGCGTCGGGCTTCCGCAACTCGATCAAACGCCGCCAGTAGTTCGGGGGCCTCTTTTCATGGTCCGGCAGCGCGTCATACTCCGCTTGCTGTTTGGCTTGCTTCTCGATTGCCGCGCGCTGCCGGCCTTCCTTACGGCCTTGCTCTTGTGCCTGCCTGATTGCGCGCCGATCCTCAAAAGGGAGATTATAGAAATCGTCGGCAGGTTTCTCTCCGGCGCGGTCGGTCGCCTTCTCCCGTGCGCGCCTCTCCATATCGGCCGCTTGCCTTGCGGCCTTTCGTTGCTTGTAGCTCATTCTGCTTCCGTCGGGATTGGTCGGGGGCCGGTAGTAACTGATTGTCATACAACTCTTCTTTCTGCCGCTTCTGTGCGGCCTTGGGGTCAAACAACTCCGCGCAATTGCGCCGAAGCGCGGCAAGCACGTCTTCGGGTCTGTCGCCGTAGTGCAAGGCAGTTTGTGCGCACGCACATACCCGCATTAGGTCTTTCGCGCCGGCGCGGTACGCAAGCTCGCGGAATTGGTTCACTGGGTTCATTGGTTCTCTGAGGGCTTGGAAGAAACGGCCGCCGGGAGGAAATGGAAAGCACCCGGCGGCCGGCTCCGCGCCATCGCGCGCCCCTGAATGTTCACGCGACGGGGAGACTATGTGAAGACGGCCGCGCGGCGGACTGGTACAAACACCGCACGGCCGCAAGCCGCGTGTCGTGTTAGCACGCGGCCGGTAGGCTTTTTCTGTAATGCTTGCGGCGCTCCTTCATCGACGCACAAGTCGGCACGCCGTCAATTGTCTGTTGCTTCAGAATGGCATTGACGTGATTCAAGGCCGCTTGTCGGGCTTTCTCTCTTGTTCCGTGTTCGCGCTCCCCGAAGACTGCCCGACTGACTCGGCACATGAAACCCCGTTCCGCGCCGACCCACACTTCTCTGACCCAAGCCATTGCATGAATTCCTCGTGAGACAGTTGACGGATTTCCTTGACGGCCTCTGCCATACGCTCGCGGGCCGCCTTCTCCAGCAAGCCTTTGACGTGCGCGTAGCTGTAGCCGCCCACGTCGATTAGGATTCGCTTCGCCTCTTCGAGGGTAACGCCGCTGTAGCGTTGGCCCCTGCAAAACAACAAGTAGGTCTTCATTGCTGCTCCGTCTTCATTGGCTCTTCGACTTTCGTGGTGAGAGCATCGGCGATTTCGTCAATCGTGTTTTCCCAGCCGGGGAACTTGTTGCGAATCGCTCTTGATACGACATTGCACAAGCTCTCGACCAGCCGCCGGGCCGCATCCCGGTCAAGGTATTCTTCGTTCAGCTTCTTGAGCGTGGTCTGACCGTGCGCCAGTTTTCCAATCGTGTTCAGCAAGAGATTCGACAGCCCGGCGGTATTGCTTCCTTGCTCCAATGACTCTTGGAGAAGCAGCCTTGCCGCCGCAAGCTCGCCGCGCAGGTCTTCGGGGGCCTTCACATGCGCGAGTTGGCGCAGCTTGCGCTTTCGCTTCGCGTCGTTGACTCTGTATCGCATGATTTCCATTGCGTGGTACTCCTATGCGTTGCCGCCGTTGCCGGCGGCGCGTGTATCGAAAAAAGGCGGCCGGTCGCCGGAAAGGAACTCGCGGCCGGCCGCTTCGCGCCCGCGTGCGGGTCTGTCAGGTTCGCGCGGGGCGTTGTCTGGGTGTGATTGCCGCGTCGGGCTGTACGCTGTAGAGGCCGGTCGCCCGTGTCTCAGGGCATCGGGCATCATGGGAAACCGCCAGAGGCCCGCAGAGAAAAAGGCGCGTCCAGAATGACCTGCCTGTTGCGTAGGACGCACCAGAGAGCGTTGTGGCGCGTTTGGCGCGATGTGGCGTTGGGCAAGCGGCCAGCCTTTCGCTTGCGTCGGGCGTCAGGCGAGGGGCGAGGATCGGAGAGTTGGCCGGGCGGGGAATGCCGTGCCGCGCGATGGGCGAGTTAGTGAAGACGAGGGGGTCTACTAAAGAGTTAAAATTAACGATAGTCTCATATTCACCCCTCGGCGCAATATCAGATATGGGTGAAATTCACGCCGTAATAGGGAGGCCCTCGGATTCACTCGAACGGGAATTGTCGTAACTCTTGATGCAACAATGCTTTTCGGCAATTTCGGGAGTTAAGGCGAATCGGGCCGTCGGCAACAGCGCGATTCACTTTTTCGGTCCATCCCGGCTTGCCCCTGCCGAAACCCTGCCCCGGCCGGCTGCCATTAACTCCCGTGTTCGGCAAGCGGCGCGACCGCTGCCCGCCTATCGTGCCCATCCGTGCCGTCATACTGTCGCCCCGCCTTGAGGCATGGCTGCCGCGTGGATCGGCAATGGCATGGCCGACATCGCTTTCCACCAATACAGTAGCCTAAAGACGGCGTATTCCTCAACGATTTCGATGGATTCGGACGCATATTTGCCGAAAAACGATGGAATGCGACATGCTGCCGCAACAACCCATCCCGCGACTCGGCGCACACGCGCGCGGTTAGAGCAAAATTTCGGTCTCGCGGTACAGCCCCTACGACCGCCACAACCCCTACAACCAGTTCCACCCGGCGTGTCTCATCCTGTCGTACACCGCGCGGCGGGTGATCCCCGCCGCCCGCGCCGCCGCCGCGCGGCTTGGATACCATACGCCGTCAGCGTAGACCGGCACGCCCTTCTTGCCGATGTTGCGGGGCTTGTCTTGCGCCAAGAATGACGGCCACTCGCCCGGCGCGCAGCCGGCCATGCCTGCAACCTGGTCAATACGGAACCGGGCAACCGCCCGCGCGCACTTCCGATGCACGCCGGCGCGCCCAAGCAATATCGTTTCCACGGGCGCTACGCCGCATTCTGATAGCTCCCGGAACCATGCGCTTAGCTTGCTGTCCAACTCATTCCGATGCTGCCACCCGTTTCCACACAATGACTATTCTACGCTTCAACATGAGGTCACGATAGTAGCTCTTGCGTTCTTCGCCGCAGACTTGCGCAATCTTCGATCAAAGCCTCTTCGTCCATAGCAAGCGCGCCTGCCGCCGGCCCGACCCCGTGGGGGCAGACACGGCAGTCAAGGCCGG
>CAYMQL010000182.1:0-5807 GCA_964392255.1 uncultured Planctomycetaceae bacterium
GAGGGAAGGGCCGGCAAGGTTTTGTTGCGATTGCTGACTTGTCGTGCCGGCAGTAATGGTTTCGTTTGCCTTGGGCGTCTTTGCTTGCGTCCCCTCTTCCCTCTCCCCTCTCCCCTCTCCTCTCTCCCCTAATTCCGTCCGTCGTTGCCAAGGGATGTCCGACGCATCCAACAGCCGAGCGACCGCCTCGAACCGGTCGGGATGGCGCGGCACCAAAACCAATCGCAGTTGCGGCCAGTCGGCGCTCAGTTTGCGAAACACCGCCAGGGCCATCTCTTCTTCGGGCTCTTGCGTGCTGCCGGCCAGCAGAACCATGTCGGTTTGCTCGAATCCGGCCAGCGCGGCCAATCGCCGGGTTGTCGGGTTGTTGCGGTCGGTCTGAGCGCCGTCGTATTTCATCGAGCCGGTCGCGTGGACCGCCTCCGGCCGTGCGCCCAGCGCCCGAAACCGCTCGGCATAGGTCTCGTCCTGCGCGGCCACGAGATCGATCTGCCGCATCAGCCCGGCCACCAACGGGCGGATGCGACGATAGCCGCGAAAGCTCTTTTCGCCTAGCCGGCCGTTGATGACCGCCACTTTCGCGCCGTGCCGCTTGGCGGTGCGGATCAAGTTCGGCCAAAGCTCCAGTTCGGCCAGCACCAAAACGTCCGGCCGCACGCGCCGCATGGCGTTTTCAACCGCCCAAGAAAAGTCCAGCGGGCAGTAGAACACCGTATGGTTTGCATATTTCTTCTTAGCCAGCGCCATGCCGGCCGTGGTTGTGGTCGAAATGACGCACTCCCAATCGGGCCGCTGTTGTTCGATCATTTTCAGCAGCGGGGCCAGCAGATTCACCTCGCCGACGCTGACGGCATGCAGCCAGAGGCATATTTTCGTGGCGTGTGATTGCATTAGCCGGGAGCTAACAGCCCCCGGAGTGCTGTTTTTTTCATTCTCACGGCCATCCGATCCTGTCCCCGACGCACCGGGAGCTGTTAGCTCCCGGCTATTTTTTGTTATTTTTACAGGCACGCACCCCAAAAACTTCTCGGCGTAGCCCTCGCGATATTTTCCCTTGCGAATCGCCTGCCAAACCAACCACGGCAGCGAGAAGAGGATCAAGAGCAGATAGACGCAGTCAAGCAAATACGACACAAGGGGAATCCTTCCAAGAACTCGCTGCTGTTATGAGTGACACAGGCACGCCGCTGTTGCCATGTGAGGATCGCGTTATTTACACCAACAGTCTCTTGCCCATGCTGATCCTTTTTTCAGCGGCATAGCCGTTCGCCTCATAGAATGCCTGTGCGTTGTCGTTGCCATCCAATATCTGCAAATTTATTTTCACACAATCTCGCGAGATAAGCTGACTTTCGGCATAAGACAAAAGCCTAGAGCCGATGCGCTGGCGGCGATAATCTGGATGCACGGCGAGAGAGTAAATCCACCCTCGATGCCCATCATAGCCAGCCATGATCGTGCCAACTACCACATCTTCGCGCACGGCAACAAAGAAAAGGCCGTCTTTCACGGCAAGTTTCCGATCAATCGCGAGTGCGGGATTGTTGTGGGCGGTCTCATACCCAAATACCTGCTCCCACAGGCGCACAACCTGCTCACGATGACTATTGTTCTCGAATGCTGAGATTGCGACTTGCATGGTGGAGTGTGACAACAGTGTCAGGTACCTTTTTCAGACGGACGCTCGGTCGATCGCACGAGCCGATCGCGATGCCGTTCCTGTAATGTCATGTTGCGCTACCATTGTTCCCAACGCAGGTTGTCCACTTCGCCGAAGTGGCGGTCGCGGGAAACGAGCGTCAGATCATGCTGGCGAGCCAACGCTGCGATCCACAGATCACACACCGGGACCATCCGGCCCTTAAGTCGCAATTCGTTCTTGATTTCCCCGAACGTGTATGCCGTGCCTGGGTCGCCGCTGAGAATCGCAACATCTGCCACGAATTCGTGGATCTTGTCAATGTTCTCTTGCGTGCGCAAGGATTTCTGCGCGCCGTAAAACAGTTCGCCGAGGGCGAAGATAGGCACGATAATATCGGCGCTGTTGACCCGCCGTTGCACACCAGCGTCGCGAGCTAACAAGCGGATGACGATGTTTGTGTCGAGGAGATATTCACCATTCATTTGGTTCGATTTGTTCGCAGCCTTCCTCGACGGCCGCCATCATTGCTTCGGCTTCCTCTGCACTGAGAATGCCTGCATATTTCAACAACTGCTTGCCGGGCGTACCACGAGGTCTCGGTTGCGCAAGTGAATGTGCATACCTTATGACCTTCCGCTGAAGCGGCGGAGAAAGCCGTTCGACTTCCTTCAAGAGATCGCTCTGAATCGCGGCATCAAGCATTGCCACCTCCGGTTCGGATCACACGGCCATCTTTTCTGCCCCAACCACCCAACTTCGATTTTACCACCTGCCTATCCCCTGGTCCAGCATGTCATTTTCGGGGCGACGTGTGTCGAACGCCCAAACGCCGGCCACAAGTGGCCGGGCTAAACGAAAATTGGGCGACCATCTTCCAATCCCTAATTCCCAATCCCCAATCTCTCTTCTACCCCTTCTTCATGCAACACTGCTTGAACTTCTTCCCGCTGCCGCAGGGGCACGGGTCGTTGCGGCCGACGCGCTGCTGGCGGTTGCGGATCGGCTGCGGCTTGTGGTCCACCTCGGTGCCTTCGATGGCCGCTTGCTGCTGCTGGGCGATTTCGCCGGCCGATTGGGCATCCTGATGGATGGCCTCCGACTCGGTCCACGTCGAACCGACGAAACTTTCGTCGAGCTGCTCCATGCGGTAGATCAGGTCGGTCACGCGCTCGCCGACCGATTTCCACATCTGCTCGAAAATGCGCATGCCCTCGCGTTTGTATTCCACCTTCGGATCGATTTGGGCATAGCCGCGCAGGCCGACGCTGCTGCGCAGATGGTCCATCGACAGCAGGTGGTCTTTCCATGCGGCATCGAGAAGTTGCAGCACCAAGGCCCGCTCCATCTTCCGCATTTCCGGCCGATAGCGGTCTTCGACGGCGGCGACCAGATGCCGCTCGATCCGCTCGTAATTCAACCGGAGCATTTCCTCGGGCGGAAGGGCGTAGTTGTACTTTTCGGCCAGCCAGTCGGAAAGCTGCCCAAGGCGTCCGTCTTCGTGGGCGGCGCGCAAGGCTGCGGCGGGCGATTTCTCGGCGTCGCGAATGCGATCGAGCTGTGCGAGGGCCTCGGCCAGAGCCGCTTCCTGGCCCTCGGCATAGCGGCGGCTGTGTTCGACCAGCAGTTCGCGGATTTCGTCGCGCTGTTTGTTCTTGAGGTCTTCGATGCTCAGCTCGACGCCGAACCGCTGCGCGGCCCATTGGGCCAGCCCCTCGCGCTCGTAGCGCTTATGGCCGGTGATGTCGCGCGTGGTGAAGTGGTACAGCCCGGCCATGACCGGATAGGCCGTCTCTTTTTCGACATACGCCGCGCGGGCTTTTTGCTGCACTAACTGGCGAAAGGCCGGCAATTCCAGTTCGGCAACCTCGTCGGGCGAAAGTTCGATGCCGAATTTGTGCCGCACCCAGCCGCACGCGGTCTGCACGCCGAACTCGGACCTCAAAAATTGCTCACCCTCGCTAAGGTCGATTTTGCTTATGGCGGTTCGCGCCCGCTCGATCAGAAAATCGCCCACCTGATCGCGGCCGAGTTGTTTCAGATCGCGGTCGCGGAGGCTCAAGTGCCAGCGGGTGTTGACCAGTTTGGCCAGCGCCTCCCAGTTCCATTCGCTCGCTTCTTCTTCCTCGGGCAGGTTCTCTTCGAGGGCTTCGAGCACTTGGCCCTCGGCCATGCGCTCGGCCTGATCGTGTGCGAAGGCGTCGGCCGCGGCGAAATCCATGCCGCGGAAATCGCGGGCTTCGAGCTCGACGGCCAACTGTTTGCCCGCCCACTCGGCGAAGGTTTCCGTGCCGTAGTCCTTATCGAGAAACTGGCTCAAATAATGGTCGACCTGCTGGTCGATCATGTCGAGGATCAACTGTTTGCAGTTGGCGTCGTTCAGGATGTTTTGGCGGTAGCCGTAGACGCGCTTTCGCTGTTCGTCCATCACCTCGTCGTATTCGAGGAGGTTTTTGCGGATTTCGAAGTTGCGTTCTTCGACTTTTTTCTGGGCGCCTTCGATGCGGCGCGAAACCATGTGGCTTTCGATGGCCTCGCCTTCTTTCATGCCGAGCCGGGTCAAGATATTCTTGACCCACTCGCCGGCGAAGATGCGCATCAGGTCGTCTTCGAGCGAGAGGAAGAATCGGCTGCTGCCGGGATCGCCCTGGCGTCCGCAGCGTCCGCGAAGTTGGAGGTCGATGCGCCGAGCCTCGTGGCGTTCGGTGCCGAGGATGTGCAGCCCGCCCATGCCGGCAACGACGCGGCCCTCGGCCTTCATCTGCTCGCGCTGCTCGATTTCGCGGACCAGGGCGTCCCATTCCTCCTGCGGCACTTCGAGCCGCGTGGGGTATTTTTCTTGCAGTTTGGCCCAGGCCATCGCTTCAGGGTTGCCGCCGAGGATGATGTCGGTACCGCGGCCGGCCATATTCGTGGCGATCGTCACCGCGTTTAAGCGGCCGGCCTGCGCGACGATCTCGGCTTCGCGCTGGTGATGCTTGGCGTTGAGAACTTCGTGGGGAATGCCCCGCTTCTCCAACAGGCTCGATATCAATTCGCTCCGCTCGATCGACACCGTGCCGACCAGAATGGGCCGGCCGCGGTGTTCGATTTCCTTGACGCCGCTTTTAGGGATCGTCTCGCGGTCCTTGCTGCCGCGCGGCTGGAACTCGATCGTCTGATCGGTTTCGTGGATAATTTTTCCGAGATATTCTTCGCTCTTCTCGTTGACCAGCACGTCCCACTTGTGCATCCGCTCGATTTCATCGGCGATGGCGGTGAATTTTTCGCGCTCGGTGCGATAAATCACATCGGGCGGATTCAGACGCCGCAGCGGCTTGTTCGTGGGAATGGCGATGACGTCGAGCTTGTAGATTTTCCAGAACTCGGGGGCTTCGGTCATAGCCGTGCCCGTCATGCCGCAGATTTTGTTGTAGAGCTTGAAGAAGTTTTGCAGCGTGATCGTGGCCAGCGTCTGGTTTTCTTCTTTGATGCGGACGCCTTCCTTGGCCTCGACGGCCTGGTGCAGGCCGTCGCTCCAGTTGCGACCCGGCATCAACCGGCCGGTGAACTCGTCGACGATAATGACTTCGTCGCCGGTGACCACGTAGTTGACGTCGCGCTTGTACAGGTGGTGGGCCTTCAGCGAGTTGTCGATCAGGTGCGGCCACTCCATGTGCCCGGCCGTGTAAAAACTTTCGACGCCGGCCAATTGCTCGGCCATGCGCACACCCTCGTCGGTCAGGTTGGCCGTGTGCTCTTTCTCCTTGACCTCGAAGTGGACGCCTTTTTTCAGTTGCCGGGCGATGCGGTCGGCCTTGGCGTAGCGGGTTACGTCGTCGTGGGCGGGACCCGAGATGATCAGCGGCGTTCGGGCCTCGTCGATCAGAATATTGTCCACCTCGTCGATGACGGCGTAGTGCAGCGGGCCCTGCGACTGCTGGAAGAACTTCGGGTAACGATTGTCGCCCTTGGCGGCCGGGCGCATGTTGTCGCGGAGGTAATCGAAGCCGAACTCGTTGTTCGTGCCGTAGGTGATGTCGCACTCGTAGGCCTTCTGGCGGTCGGCCGTCTCCATGTTGCTCTGGATCGCGCCAACGGTGAGCCCCAGCGACATGTAAAGCGGGCCCATCCACTCCATGTCGCGCCGGGCCAGGTAGTCGTTGACCGTGACGACGTGGACGCCCTT
>CAYMQL010000183.1:0-3608 GCA_964392255.1 uncultured Planctomycetaceae bacterium
GTGCCATACGTCGATGATGCGGCCGATGACGAATCGCATGTCCGGCGAGGAGAAATCGCTGCGCACCGTGCTGATGAAATTTGTCAGATTGGTTTCGTAGGCGTTCGCTGCGTCGTAGACGCCGCCGTCGCCCTCGCCCTGCATCCAGAGCATCCCTTCGACCGTGTACGTCTTGCCCGAAGCTATCAGGTCGGCCAAGGCATTGTTGACCCGCGACTTGAAAGTGCCGTAGAGCGAATTGCCCGGCTTCCAGTTGGAGTACAGGTTGGTGGCGCTCTTGGCGCATTTGACCAAATAGATTTCGTCATCGGGCAGCAGATTGCTGATCGTGTATCCGAAAGTCATTTCCGGGCCGAACTTTCCAGAGTTTGTCGAGTCGTCGACGTATCCGCCCGGCTTCAGATTGACCCAGCTATTGGTGTCGTATTGCCATATTTTCACGTTCATTTGTTCGGCGTTGTAGGGCGGGCTGAGTTGCGACGTCGATCCGGACCCCACCATGTTGGATTGCCCAGCCAACAGGAACACTTTGACCGCAGCCGTTGCCGGAGTCGTCGCCCAAGAAAGGCCGACAACCAGCACAGCAGCAATTGCAAGATGGTTCATAATAAAACCGCTACCCCCTACTCTTTTCAGGATCGATCAGGGTCGAAAGGAATGTCCCGCGCACGCGCTACTTCCGCTTGCGCCAGGCATAGGCCAACACGCCCACTAAGCCGGTGGCCAACAGCGCAAAAGTGCTCGGTTCCGGAATGGTGGGGTAGCCCGTAAACGTGGAACCCTGCGAGACCGCCACCACCGTCGCGTGAATCGTCATGGGGAACCAGTCATCCCTGTCCGCCCAATATTTTTGTGAATTGGGGCGAGACGGATGATTCGTGATGATGTCCATCGAGGTTGCCCAAACCGGAACGCCGAATCGCGTGAAGCTGTAGGGATCGGACCAGTTCACGTTGCCGTTCGTCTTGTGAGTCCACCACGTCGAGGGACTGGAATGGTTGTCCGACACGCTGCCGCGACCGCCAAGCCAACTGGTATACTTTGAGGCGGTTTCCGTGCCGCCATCATCCCAGATGACGAACTCAAACATGAACTTTCTATCGGTGGGCTGATCGAGAACTTCAAAGCGGTAGTAGAATTCCCCTAAATAGAAATTGTCCGGGGTAAGCCAGTTCTTAGGTCCCTTATCGGTGTCAAGCCAGAAATAGAAACCATTATTAGCGGACGTAATCGTGAAGGTATCGTCAACCACCGTGAACTGAGCGGCGTCGGCGGTATGAATGGCGCTCGACCAGGCCAGAAAAGACAACACCGCGAGAAACCCCAGGCCGCCGTAACGGCGCGTTGTGCAACAATTCATGTTCATAGGTTCACCGCTGCCTCGCATGATGGGTTATGGAAATAGTCAGAGACGCGACTCTCAGTCTAGCGGTATTCTTCGAAGATGTCAAACATTTCCTAATCAGCACAGTCGAAACAGGGAAAGCAGCAAGTCAACCAGCCGCGAATTGCACCCCCCGGGGGGGCCGCCACTGGCTCAATAAAGTAAAAGAATTTTGCACTACGACGCTAACTCACAATCCCAAAAGGAGTTCACCGCGGAAGCGCGGAGAACACGGTGATAGCCAAAAGATGAAATGCACGGCATGGCATTCCTCTCGCTGGACAGAACATCCTTCGTGCTTCGACGCCAATGAATCGATGGTTGCCGCTACCAATAGCGTCACACATAGCTTTAATCTCCGTGTCTTCCGCGTCTCCGTGGTGCTCTTTGCGTTGTAGTACCTTTATCCGCCTGCATTCTCGACTTTGCAGGTCTCTTGGGACGCCGCGTAGAATCCGGCCGAAAAGTTGTTTATGATGAGTGGCGTGGACATGAAACCCAGCCATCTTCTGTCGGGCAATGAAGCCGTCGCGCTGGCTGCGCGCGACGCGGGCGTTGCGCTGGGCACGGGTTATCCCGGCACCCCATCGACCGAAATTCTGGAACATCTCGACGCACTCGGCGGTCGGGCGCAATGGGCCCCCAACGAAAAAACGGCCTTCGAGGTGGCCCTCGGCGCGGCGTTCGGTTCGGCGGCCGCGCTGGTGACGATGAAGCACGTGGGGCTGAACGTCGCGGCCGATCCCCTGTTTGTCGCCGCGTATTCCGGCGTGGTCGGGGCGCTGGTCGTCGTCGCGGCCGACGATCCGGGCATGGCGTCCAGTCAAAAC
The DNA here is from genome assembly GCA_964392255.1 of uncultured Planctomycetaceae bacterium. Lineage (GTDB taxonomy): Bacteria > Planctomycetota > Planctomycetia > Pirellulales > Thermoguttaceae > CAYMQL01. Next base: position 2,215 of record CAYMQL010000183.1, read on the forward strand.
GAGCAAGACAGCCGGCGCTACGCCGTGGCTGCCGGGGTGCCAATGCTCGAACCCGCCGATTCGCAGGAGGCGTACGATTTTACGTTGGCGGCGTTCGAGGTTTCGCATCGATGGCACTTGCCGGTGCTGTTGCGAATGACCACGCGCGTGTGCCACGCGAAGACGCTGGTGGCGCCGCATCCGCCGGAGCAATCGGGCGCGACGCCGCATTTCGAGCGCGACATCGCCGGCCGGGTGATGATTCCCGCGCATGCCCGGCCGGCCCATCGCCGGCTGCGCGCCAAGCTGGCGGAAATCGCCGCGTGGAATGAGACTTGTTCGCTGAATCGTTTGGAAACAGGCAACGGCAGCTTGGGCATTATCAGTTCCGGCGTGGCGAGGTTGCACGCCCGCGAAGCCGCGCCCGAGGCAGCGATGCTGAAACTCGGACTGACCTATCCGCTGCCGCTTGCGCTGATTCAGCGGTTTGCGGCGAGCGTCGACCGATGCCTGATCGTCGAGGAGAACGATCCCTATTTATACGAGCAGATTCGGGCGGCGGGCATTGCCGTGGAGCAGAAGCCCGAAATGTATCGCTTTGGCGAGTTGAACGTCGGCCGCGTGCGGCGGATTCTTGCCGGCGACGTTTCGGCCGAGGCCGCGCCGCCGCCGGGCAAGCCGCCCGCCTTGTGCGCGAGCTGTCCGCACCGTTCGGTCTTCGAGATACTAAAACGGCTCGATTGCATCGTGGCCGGCGACATCGGTTGCTACACGCTCGGCGCGCTGCCGCCGCTGGAGGCGATGGACTCGCAGTTGTGCATGGGCGCGAGCGTCGGCATGGGGCTCGGCCTGCGGCACGTGCTGCCCGAAGAGCAAGCCCGGCGCGTGGTCAGCGTCATCGGCGACAGCACATTCTTTCACAGCGGCATCACCGGCGTCGTCGAGATGGTTTACAATCCTCCGCCGACCGGCCACGTGCTGTTGATTCTCGACAACGCCACGACGGCGATGACGGGCCTGCAAGAGCATCCCGGCACGGGCCGCGCGCTGGGCGGCGAGCCGGCAAGTCGTATCGCAATCGAAGAACTGGTCCGTTCGCTCGGCGTCGGCAACGTCGCCGTCATCGACCCGGTGGCCGACGGCGAACGGCTTGAGCAATCACTCCGCGACGCCCTGGGCCGCAATGAACTGAGTGTGATTATCGCCAAGCGGCGGTGCCTGCTGGCGGCGGCCAAGGAAGCCAAAGCGGCAAAGAAGGGCGTCGCAAAAACGGCTGTGGAGATGCCGGAATCTCCGAGAAGCAATGACGCCCCCATGTCGCCGATCTCGCGCCCCGCGCCCCTCGCCCCTTGCCCATCGCCCACAAGCATCGTCGTCGCCGGTTTGGGCGGGCAAGGCGTGTTGACCGCGTCGGA
>CAYMQL010000183.1:3618-5783 GCA_964392255.1 uncultured Planctomycetaceae bacterium
GGGCCGAGGCGGCCCTGCTGGCCGGATACGACGTGAAAAAGGCCGACGTACACGGCATGAGCCAACGGGGCGGCTCCGTGGCCAGCGACGTTCGTTTCGGCGATCGTGTGCTTAGCCCGATGGTTCCGCCGGGCGAGGCCGATTTTCTGGTCGTCCTGGCGGAGGATCAAGTCGACAACAACCGACCCCGGCTGCGAGAATCGGGGGTGTTGATCGGGCCCGAAGCAATCTGCTCGCTTTCGCTGCCCAACCGCCGCAGCGCGAATGTGGCGTTGTTGGGCGCATTGAGCCGCCGCTTGGACATCGAACCGGCGCACTGGCGGCAGGCGATCCGCAAACACCTGAAACCCGAACTGTACGAAGCCAATTGGCAAGCATTTGAACTGGGCCGCACTTCACAAAGAGCAAAAATTGAATAAAACCCTGTTATGAAACACAGCTCACCCGTCGCCGATCGACACCCTCGGAGCGAGCCGGATTACCTGCCGGCCGAAAAGCTGCGCGCCTTGCAGTCGTCGCGCCTGCGGACCGTGGTCCGAACATGTTACGACAACGTCGCGTTCTACCGCCGCCGCATGGACGAGCTCGGCGCGAAGCCGGACGACATCCGCGACATCCAAGACATCTCGCGGCTTCCGCTGACGGTTAAAAACGATCTGCGCGACACCTATCCTTTCGGTCTTTTCGCCGCTCCGATGCGCGACGTGGTGCGGCTGCACGCCTCGAGCGGCACCTCGGGCAAGCCGATCGTCGTGGGCTACACCCAGGCCGACCTCGGCGTCTGGACCGAAGTGATCGCTCGCTCGCTGGCGGGCTACGGCCTGCACGCCGGCGACGTGGTGCAAAACTCGTACGGCTACGGCCTGTTCACCGGCGGGCTCGGCCTTCACTACGGGGCCGAGGCCCTGGGCGCCACTGTCATTCCCACGTCCGGCGGCAACACCGACCGACAGATCATGGTGATGCGCGACTTCGGCGTCTCGATGATCTGTTGCACGCCGAGCTATTTTCTGCACATTCTCGACCGCGCCGAAGAAATCGGCGTCGATCTGCGCACGTTGCCGCTGCGGGCAGGCTGTTTCGGGGCCGAACCCTGGACCGACGCGATGCGCCGCCGCATCGAACAGACCGCGGGAATCAAGGCCTTCGACATCTACGGCCTGACCGAGATCATCGGCCCCGGCGTCGGCGCAGAATGCTCTTGCCAAGACGGTCTGCACATCTTCGAGGATCATTTCTATCCTGAAATCATCGACCCCGAAACGCTCGAACCGCAGCCCGACGGCTGCGAGGGAGAGCTCGTGCTGACGACGCTGAGCAAGCAGGCGATGCCGATGCTTCGCTTCCGCACGCGCGACATCACGGCGATTCGGAGCGAACCGTGCCCCTGCGGCCGGACGCTCCGCCGCATCCGCCGCGTTTCGCACCGCAGCGACGACATGTTCATCATCCGCGGCGTCAACGTGTTTCCCTCGCAAATCGAAACGGCCATCCTGGCGATCGAGGGCGTGCTGCCGCACTACCAGATCGTGCTGACGCGGGAAAAAGACCTCGATCAGGTCGAGGTCCGCATCGAAGTCACGCCCAACGTGCTCAGCGACCGCGTCGGCGCCATGCAAAGCCTTCAAGAAACGCTCACCAAGCGAATCGAACATACGATCGGCCTGCGGGCGGCGGTCCGACTGGTCGAGCCGCATTCGATCCAACGAAGCGAAGGAAAAGCCAAGCGAACTCTCGATCAACGGAACCTGTAAATCATGAAGATCCACCAGCTTTCGGTGTTTGTGGAAAACAGCCCCGGCCATCTGCGGGCGCCTTGCCAAACGCTGGCCGACGCCGGCATCAATCTGGCCACACTCTCGCTGGCCGATACCGAACACTACGGCATCCTGCGGCTGATCGTCCGCGACTGGCAGCAGGCCAAATCCGTGCTCGAAGCGGCCGGATTCAGCGTCCATGTGACCGAAGTGGTCGCCGTCGAGGTGGCCGACCGGCCGGGCGGACTGGCTGAGCTGCTCAAAGCGATTGAACAGGCGGGTGTGAATATTGAATACATGTACGCATTTGCCGAGAAACGGAACGAAAAGGCGGTGCTGGTGTTCCGGTTCGAGGACGCCGACGCCGGCCTTGCAGGATTGAACTCGGCTGGCATTCCCGTTGTCAAC
>CAYMQL010000184.1:0-5776 GCA_964392255.1 uncultured Planctomycetaceae bacterium
CCAGCTTGGCCTGGGTCTGCTTGAGCAAATAAACAGCGTTCTGCAGCGGAGTCAGTTGCTCCGCGCGTTGGTCGGAAGCCATGAACCCCCTCCCTGGTGATGATGCACGTGCAGACTTGCGGATGGGGCGGATGGTCCGGTCCGCCCCGGTCTGAGAAGACTCCCTCCCCCTTGGGCGAACTGCACCCGCGTGCGCAACACGCTGCCAATCCCTTGCTCGCGTCTGCAATCAACGACTGCTTGAATTCAAGGAGGGCAGGCTTATGCGGCCTGCCCACAACGCACAGAAAGACAGGCCCGCTCGCCTGTCTTTCCGACGCCGGTCAATTTTATTTCACGCCTCTTCTGGTTGTGTTCCCGGTTGCCAGGGCTTTTTCACAGTTAAGATTTAGGGTGCCACTGGCTTTGCCAGTGCCCGGTTTCCAGCGGACGGCCAAGCAAAGCACTGGCAGAGCCAGTGGCACTCAATCCTAAAAAAACAAAGGTTGACAAAGCCCTACGGTGCTATTGTTTCGCCATCTCTTCCAACACAAACGCCTGCATGTCGGCCTCGGACATGTGCCGCACGTCGTGCAGCAGTTGTTCGGGATCGGTTTCGGCCAACGCCGGATGGGCCGGATGCACCTTGAACGACGGCGCCATTTCGACCGGCGGATTGGCCAGCCACTGGGCCAACGCGGCGATGTTCGGATAGTTGTAAACCGCCGTCGGCGACATCCGACGACCCAGCCAACGCTCCAAATCGGCGGCAATCTCCACGGCGTCGACCGAACCCATGCCGAATTCCAAAAACGGCGTCGTAACGTGAACCTGCGCCGGCGGCAATCGCAGCCGCGCCGCAATTCTGTCGATGAGCCATCGCTCGGCTTGCCGGGCCGTAACCGTCTGCGGCCGCACCGCCGCCTGTCCGTCCCATGCGGCGTCGTCGGCCTCTTGATGCGCCTTCCACTCGGCAATTACGGCAAACTGACCGCTCAGATAACGTTCGCGGGAGGCCGATCGCCGGGTCTTGCCGCTCGATGTCTTGGGTATTTCGCCCGCCTTGACCAGCGCAATCGCATAGACCTCGATCTCATGATCGGCGGCGATGGCGCCGCGAACGGTCCGCAACGCGGCCTCGGCGTCCAGGTTCTGACGCCGCGGCTCGATTTCTTGGACGACCACCAGCCGGTCGCGGTCGTGTACGTCGACCGAGAACGCGGCGCAGTACCCGGCGCGAAACGCCGAATCGGCCCGCTCGACCGATCGCTCGATGTCTTCGGGGTAGTAGTTCCGCCCTCGAATGATGATCACGTCTTTCAGCCGGCCGGTCACAAATAGCTGGCCGTCGCGAAGGAACCCCAGGTCGCCGGTTCGCAGGAACGGGCCTTCGGCCGTATCGGCCAGATGGCCGCCGAAAGTGGCGCTGGTGGCCTCCGGCCGTCCGTAATATCCGCACGCGACGCTGCCCCCTTGCACCCAAATCTCGCCGACCTCTCCGTCCTTGCATTGCAGGTGCGTCTGGGGATCGACAATCAGAATTTTTTGACCGGACAAACACTGGCCGCAGCCGACCAGCGTCCGCGCCGATTCATCTTCGGCAGCCTCTTCGACGCGATTCGACGCCAGCGCCTCGGACCGAACTCGCAAAATCGTCGGCCGGGTCAACCGCGGTCCGCCCGAAACCATCAGCGTGGCCTCGGCCAGTCCGTAACAGGGGAAAAACGCCTCGCGGCGGAACCCGCACGGGGCAAACGCCTCGCAGAAACGCTCGATCGTTTCCGCCCGCACCCGCTCGGCACCGGTGAAGGCGACCTTCCAGGTACTCAGGTCGAGGCCCTTGCGTTCCTCGGGCGTGATTTTTCGGGCGCACAGGTCGTAGGCGAAATCCGGTCCGCCGCTGACGCACGCGCCGGTGCGGGTAATGGTTTCAAGCCACAGGGCCGGGCGCTGCAAAAACGCCGCCGGCGCTAAAAGCACGCACGAGCCGCCGCAGTAGACCGGCTGGACGACGCCGCCGATCAGTCCCATGTCGTGATACAACGGCAGCCAAAACACGCCCGTCCCCTCGGCGCGGTTGTCGAACGCCTGCTGGATCAGCGCGGCGTTTTGCAGGAGGTTCTCGTGGCTGAGCATTACCCCTTTGGGCGACGAAGTCGAACCGGAAGTGTATTGCAAAAACGCCGTCTGTCGCCCGTCGAGTTGCGGATCGTGCCATGCCTTTTGGCGGTCGTTCGAGACGCGGTCGGTCGCAATCCACGGCCGCTCGAACAATCGCGGCATGTTGCCGTACGACTGTTCGGCCAATCGGCGATGTGCAGTGGTGCTTAGCACCAGCGACGGACGCGCCGCCTCGAAAATCGCCTGCACCGACGACGTGACCCGATTGCGCCCCGGCGGCGCGGCGGGCACCGCCACAATGCCGGCATAAAGACAACCGAAGAAGGCCGTGACAAAATCCAAGCCGGGCGGAAACAAAAGCAGCGCCCGTTCGCCGGGCCCCGCCAACGTTTGCAACTCGCCGCCAATGGCCATCGCGCGCTCGTGCAGCGCCCGATAGCTCAGACTCGGCTCATCGCCGCCATGACCCGACACGAACCGAAAGGCTTCATGGCTTCCGCGTGCGGACGCGCGCGTCCGCAAAAGATCAACCACGGTGAGTTTGGGCTGCTGATTCGGCAACATAGTTGACGGTGGGCTCTCTCATCGTAAGGGGTCGGAATCAATGGCATCTGGGCGCATCCCTGGCCAATCACGTTGCCTTCCAGGGCAACCATTATAGAGATATCGTCCAACGGAAAGAAGTACTTGCCGCATAAATAAAGCCTTTGGGCAGCTTGGGGCGTATGCGTTTGGTTTGCGGGCTAAAACGCCAACCCCCCTGATTGACGGCATATTCTCGATGGCTAACGTATCTTTCTATTTTTCATACAGTTGCGACGATTTAAACTGCACGTGTCTTGTGGCCCGTTCGGGCCGTTTGCTCCAAAATTATACAAAAGCCCCCCGGTCATTTTTTCCGCACACACCGGCGTATGGCGATGACTTTTCCGGCTGGAAAATATAGGAAAACCTTTGCTCGACACGGATGGAAAACACCCAATCGTGCTGCGACTGGACATGGGGCTTTGCCACCCCCACGCTCCGCCCAGCCCCGATTGTTTTCTCGAAGCAGACTGGCATAAGACGTTCCGTAGCACGGATGGGTCTCGTCAAAAAAAGACCCTCTGCGCCGCGCCGACCCCGGGCCGGCAGCCGACGACCGGTTAATCGCATCGGCCATTATTGCTGGAGTTGTTAGCACTTCCGGATCAACAGCAACAATCGTAACAATCGCCAGATTTTCCCGGGCCTTCCTATTTCACGCAGGCCGCAAAGCTTTACGGCGATCCTGAAAAATCTGCCCCCCGACCACAGAAAATCGTTTCTCAGCGCAACAGCAGTTTCGGCTGAACCACCCTCGTTTTTCCACCCCGCGGAAAAAAACTCCCGACAGTGTGTTTTGTTTCAAACTGATAGAACGACAGTGTGTATGGGACTGCCTCTGGTTTGAAAATGATGTCGTGCTTTTCACTTGCAGGACCCCGGCGCAATGGCTTAAGATAAGGGTTATGTGCCGGTCGGCGAGGGTTTTCTTCGCAAGGGGGGGGTATTATGTCTGGGCTGTGGTGGCTGCCGGTTGTTGCCATTCCCGTGCTGGTTCTGGTTGGGTATTTGTTGCGGCCGCGGCGCAAGGCGATGCGGCTGACCGAAGCCCGACGTGGTTTTCACGCCCAGCGCGAGCGGCTCGAGGCGCAATTCGTCCGGATTGCTTCGGCCCGATCTGATGCCGAAGCCGCTCGCTGGGCCGATTGCAACTTTGCCGACGACGTGGCCTATGTCCGAAACCGGACGACCGGCGAGTTGTCGGCCTTCGTCGCGGTGACTGTCGCCGCAGAGGAGCCCGATCGTTCGCGTTTCGAGGCTTCCGACGCCGTCGGCAATCTTCAGGCGGGCACGGCCGTGTTTCGATTAGACCGCGATCACTGGACGACCGAGGGGCGGGCCATTTTGAACCTCAGCCCGATCGAGGCCGTGGCCTTCTATCACAGTGATCTGGAAATCGTCGGCGAGGAACTCGCCCATCGGTGGTGAAAGCCCCGCCGGCTAGTCGATCGCATCCGCAGAAACGCCGTTTCTCATTTTCATCCTCCGGCAAACCCATGAAAGAACGAACATCGACATCCGGCCTGAGCCGACGCGAGGCGTTGGCGGCGTTGTTGGCGGGCTGCGCCCTGCCGTCGCTGTTGCGGGCCGACGAAGCTTCCGGCGAAGTCCCGTGGTTGGACGAGGTCCAGCGGCCTCCGGCGGCCGTGCCTACCGACGCGCCCAAGCTTAGCCCGCTGCTGGTCGACGACGGCGGCTGTCCGATTACGACGCTGGCCGATTGGAAGCGGCGTCGCGAGTCGCTGCGTCAAGAGTGGCTGCGATTTTTAGGTGAACTCGAGACCGGCCGGAGCCGAACGCCCGAATTCACGATCGTCAAAGAAGATCGCCCGGCCGGCGTCGTTCGGCAGTTGATTCGCTACGAGATTGAGCCGGGCGAGACGACCGAGGCCTATCTGCTGAAGCCTGCGAAGATTGCGGGCCGCACGGGCGGCGTCGTGGCGTTTCACTCGACCGTTTTCAATTCGATCGAGCAGCCGGCGGGCGTGGGCATGGCGCCGTCGGCCCCGAAGACGCTAGGGCTTGGTTTTGCACAGCGCGGCTATGTCGCGATCTGTCCGCGTAATTTTCTATGGTCGCGCAATCAAGATGCTTTGACGTTCGCCGATTACGGCGCGGCGGCCGAGCGATTTCAGCGGCGGCATCCCGGCTCGAAGGGCATGGCCAAAATGCTCTACGACTCGATCGCGGCCCTGAACATACTGACGAGTCTTCCGGAAGTCGACGCCTCCCGGCTCGGCGCGGTCGGACATTCGCTCGGCGCCAAAGAGTCGCTGTATCTGGCGGCTTTCGACGATCGGATTCGCGCCGCCGTCAGCAGCGAAGGCGGAATCGGCATCAAGTTCTCGAATTGGGACGCACCCTGGTACTTGGGCGAAGAGGTTCGCCAAGCCGGCTTCAATCGCGACCACCACGAACTGTTGGCGATGATTGCGCCGCGGCCGTTTCTGTTGCTGGCCGGCGAAACGGGCAAGAGCGCCGCCGACGGTGCTCGCAGTTGGCCCTATCTCGAAGCCGCGATGCCGGTCTACCGGCTTTACGGCGGCCGCCCCCGATTGGCCATGTTCAACCACGGCCAGGGCCACGCGATGCCGCCGGAGGCCGAGCGGCGGCTCTACGAGTGGATCGAAGCGTATTGCTGAAGCCGGCGACGCTTTGCTACGGCGTTTCGGCGGTTTCGCCGCCGGCGCCGGCGCCGACGGCTTGCGGTTCGTCGGCCGGCTCGCCCTTCGAGCCTTGGAAGCAAAGCTGCTTCTTATCGGCCACTTCCTTGACGGTGATCGTGATCGTGTCCATGCCTTGGAACTCGCCCTTGAGCAATTCTTCGGAGAGCGGGTCTTCGACGAAGTTCTCGATCGCGCGGCGCAGCGGCCGGGCGCCGAAATCGAGGTTGCTGCCCTTCTTGATCAGGAACGTCTTGGCGTCGGGCGTCAACACCAGCTTGACGCCGCGCTCGGCAAGCCGCTCGCGAACCTTTTTGAGCTCCAACTCGATCACGTTGCCCAGGTCGTTTTGCGTCAGGTGGCGGAAGACGATGATGTCGTCGACGCGGTTGAGGAACTCGGGCCGGAACACCTTTTCGATCTGCTCC
>CAYMQL010000185.1:0-5771 GCA_964392255.1 uncultured Planctomycetaceae bacterium
GATAAATGCCCGCCGCAATGATGATCCCCACGATCATGCACGTGGAGTCGAACAGCGAAAGCTCGGGCCGCGGGACCGCGGCGCCGGGGCCGGCGGCCGAACTCTTCGCGGTGCGATCGGATGGCTGCTCAGTACTCATTCCCGGACCTTCTTTGGATGCCCATCTGGACGGCCGCCAGAAAAATGATACGATACTAAGATTGTGCGGCATATCAGCCTGCGGAGAGCCCCCTCTGGCGAGTGGTTATGACAAAAAAGGAAGAAGCCATCGAGGTCGAGGGCACCGTAACCGAGGCCTTGGCCAACACGCGGTTCCGGGTGCAATTGGAGAGCGGGCATACCATCATTGCCCACGTCGCCGGCAAGATGCGCAAGCACTTCATTCGCATTGTGCCGGGCGATCGGGTCCGCGTGGAACTCTCTCCCTACGATCTGACCAAAGGCCGGATCACCTTCCGCGAGCGTTGATCCGCTTGGTTGTGCATCGCCGGTTTGCCCGCTTGCTCAACGCGCCGGTGCGACGGCTCTGACCTTGCGACCGGGCAAATAATAAACCTATACGCCTCTTCGATTTTACCCGTTTCGCGCGTGGCGCAAAGGAGAACGACCGTGAGAAAGCTGCTGCCCTCGATCCTGGCCGTAATCGCGTTGTTGGGAACCATGCGTTTGAACGCGGTTCAAGCCGAGACGAAAACCGTTCTGACCGCCTCCTTCGCCGGCTACGACAAGCTGCTGGCCGACATCGACGCCATCGGCCGCCTGGGCGGCAGCCCCGATCTGGGCAAAGGGCTCGACATGATGCTCAAGCTCATGACCCAGGGCAAGGGCCTAGCCGGCCTCGACGTCAAGCGTCCCTGGGGCGCCGTCGTCCTGGCCGACGATCAAAAGCCGTTCGCCACCTGCGGATTTTTGCCCGTCAGCGATCTGAAAGCGCTGATGGACCTGCTCAAGAGCATGCCGCAACTGGCCAAATCGGTCGCTTTGGAAGGCGAGGTCTACGTCGTCGAAGCCAACAACGCCAAGACCTATTTGACCCAAAAAGGCGGCTGGGCCATCGTGAGCGACAAACGCGAGAACCTGGCCCTGGCGCCCTCCGATCCGCTTGCGGCGCTCGGCGACCTGCCGCAACGATACGACCTTGCGTTTCGCGCGTCGGTCAAAAATCTGCCGAAGGAGTTTCGCGACCAATTGCTCATACAGCTTCGCGCCGGGGCCGAAGTCGCCATGCAGCAAGCCGCCGAAGACGAAGAAACCGCCGCTGCGCGCCAGAACATGGCCAAGCAAACAATGGAACAGTTGACCATGCTGGTCCACGAGACGGACTCGCTGCTGCTCGGCTGGAACGTCGACGCAAAAAACAACAGCACCTATCTCGACCTTGAGTTGACGGCCCAGCCCGGCGCCAAACTTGCCCAGCAGTTCGCCGAGATCAAGCCGGGCCCAACAAACCTGGCGGGCGTTCGCCTGCCGGACGCCGCCGTCACGGCCGGCACCGTGGGCATGTTGACCGATGCCCAGGCGGCCCAAGCGAAGATCGCGCTGAGCGACGCCCGCAAGCAGCTTGCCAAAGGACTCGAAGGCAAAGGCCTGGCCGGAGACCAATTAAAGCTGGCTTTGAAATTGCTCGGCGACGTGTTCGACGTGTTGGAGAAGACGATCGAGACGAAGAAGACCGACGCCGCAATCGCGTTGGTGCTTCGGCCCGAGGCTGTCACGCTGGTCGGCGGAGCCGCCATCGCCGAGGGCGCCAAACTCGACGCTGCTGTAAAACAACTGCTCGACGAGGTCCAAAAGAACGCCGACGCCGCCAAGTCGCTCAAACTGGCCGCCGAGACGCATCAGGACGTCCGAATTCACGTCGTTTCGATGCCGACGCCGGCGCCGGACCTTGCGCCCTTTGTCGGCGAACGGCTCGAAGCCGCCGTGGGAATCGCCGACGACCGCGTGCTGGCCGCCGTCGGCCGCGACGCCCTGAAGACGCTCAAGAGCGCGATCGATGCGTCGAAGTCTTCGGCCGGGATGGAAGTGCCGCCGCTGGAATTGAAAATCACGGCGACGCCGATTGCCGCATTTTTTGCGCAAGTCAGCGACGAGCCGCAGATCGCCGGCACGGCCGCGACGATGGCCGCGCTGCTGAAAGACGCCGCCGGCAAGGACCACATCACCCTCACGTCCCAGCCCGTGCCGCAGGGAGTTCGGATACGGTTGGAGGTTGAAGAAGGGCTTCTCAAGGTGCTAGGCGCCGCGATGAGCCCGATGGCCGGCGGCTTAGCCCCCGCCAACCCGTAAGCACCATTCCAGAATCTACGTCAACCGCTTATGTCCACGTATCGCACGGAGATCGCCGGCGTGCCGGTCGCCGAACTTGCTCGGCAGTTCGGCACGCCGGTGTTTGTTTACGACGCCTCGACGATCCGCCAACGAATCGCCGACTTGGCCGCGTTCGACGTGGTTCGCTATGCGCAGAAGGCCTGCTCGAATCTCGCGATTCTCGATCTGATTCGGCGTGAAGGGGCGTTGGTCGACACGGTCAGCGCCAACGAAATTCGCCGCGCGATGGCCGCAGGCTACGCGGTCGCCGGCGATCCGCCGCCGGTGGTCTATACCGCCGATATTTTCGACGCCGAATCGCTCGACCTCTGCGTCGAAAAGGGCGTCCACGTCAACTGCGGCTCGCCCGATATGATCGACCAGCTCGGCCGCCGCGCGCCTGGCCGGAATATCACTTTGCGAATCAACCCCGGTTTCGGGCACGGCCATTGCCAAAAAACCAACACCGGCGGAAAGAACGCGAAACACGGCATCTGGCACGAACAGATCCAGCCGTGTCTGGAGCGGGCAAAAACCCATGGGGCCGCCGTCACCGGCTTGCACGTCCACATCGGATCCGGCACCGATTTGGAGCATCTCTCGCTCGTTTGCAACGCCTTGGAGAAGGCGGCGGTCGAAATCGGGCCCTCGCTCCGCACGCTAAGCGTCGGCGGAGGGCTGCCCACCAAATATCGGCCCGACGACAAGTGCGTCGATCTGCACGCCTACTATAATTTGTGCGACGCGATGCGAAAAATGCTGGAACGGCGGTTTTGCCATCCGCTTCGGCTCGAAATCGAACCGGGCCGCTACTTGGTCGCCGATAGCGGGTTTCTCATCGCGGAAATTCGCGCCGTCAAGCAGCAAGGCGAAAACACTTTTTATCTGTTGGACGCCGGCTTCAACAATCTGGCCCGACCGATCCTCTACGGCGCGTATCATCCGATGTCGATCGTGCCGTCGGACGGCGACGTCGGGCGGCCGGAGCGCGAAGTTATTGTCGGCGGTCCGTTGTGCGAATCCGGCGACATCTTCACGCAGGAAGAGGGCGGATTTGTCGCTACCCGGCGTCTGCCCGAGGCCAAGGTGGGCGAGTTGCTCGTGATCGAGTGCGCCGGCGCGTATGGATTCGTCATGGGTTCGAACTACAACAGCAAACCGTTGGCGGCCGAGGCGCTGATCGGCGACGGCCAAGCCCGCCTCATCCGCCGCCGCCAGACGTTCGAGGAACTCGTCGGTCCCGAGATCATCCCGCCGGCATAGCCGCCGCACATCGCGCAGGTCATCGCATGACTTACGAACAAGAACGCGATTTTCTGGCCCAGCACACCCGTCTGATCGAGCTGAGCGACGGCGCCAAAGCCCGCGTGGCCGTCGCCCCGCAATGGCAAGGCCGCGTGATGACTTCGACTTGCGACGGACCGACGGGCCGCAGTTTCGGGTTCGTCAACCGCGATTTCATCGAGGCCGGGCGCTGCAACCCGCAATTCAACAACTACGGCGCCGAAGAACGCATGTGGCTCTGTCCCGAAGGCGGCCAGTTCAGCCTGTGGTTTCAGCCCGGCGCAAAACAAGTCATCGAAAACTGGCATACGCCGGCGGCGCTCAACGAGGGCGCATGGCAAGTGCTTTCCGAGCCCGGCGATCCCATGGTTCGCATGGCCGCACGATTGGATCTGCAAAACGCCTCGGGCACAACGTTCAATCTCGATGCGTCGCGCGACGTGCGGCTGCTGGGGGCCGATGAACTCGGCAAGCTGTTTGGCAATGCGGCCGCGGCGATTCTTTCACGGCCGGGCGTGAATCTGGTCGCCTACGAGACGGCAAACCGAATCACCAACCGCGGCGCCGCGTTTTCGAAAAGCCGGGGACTGGTCTCGATCTGGATACTCGGCATGTTGAACTCCAGCCCGCGGACCGTCGTTCTTATGCCCTACAAGCCCGGCCCCGAATCGCAGCTTGGCCCGGCGGTCAAGTCGGACTATTTTGGCGCGGTGCCGGCCGATCGGCTGCAAATCGCGCCCGCGGCGGTGCTGTTCCGCGCCGACGCCAAGCATCGCGCAAAAATCGGCGCGTCGCAGCGGCGCGCCTGCAATGTGATCGGCTCGATCGATTTCGACGCCGGCGTGCTGACGTTGGTCCACTTCACGATGCCCGACGACCCGACGAAACACAACTACTTGAACAATATGTGGCAGACGCCGCAAGCCGAACCGTTTGTGGGCGACGTGGCGAACGCCTACAACGACGGCCCCAACGATTTGGGGTCGCAGCTTGGGGGCTTTTACGAGATCGAATCGGTTTCGCCTGCGCCGGAACTGGCCGCCGGCGAGTCGCTGACCCACTGCCACCGCACCGTCCACATTCAGGCCGACGCGGCCACGCTGGCCGGATTGGCCAAGGCGGCGCTAGGCGTCGATTTGCAGACGGTTCAAAGCGCGATGCAAGTTGATTGAAAGCACAATGAGCGAAGCCACGCCGTCCGATGCGGACCGACCGATTGCCGCCGAAATGAGCGACGCCGAGCGCGTTGAAGCAAAGCGTTACGGCCGGATCGAGTTCGCCTGCGGACTGGCCGATAAGGCCGTCGACATCGGCTACCTGGCCGCGGCGGCGTTTCTCTTGGCCGGGCCGATCGATGCTTGGTTGCAAGGCTGGACGCTGTTGGCCGGCAACTGGACGCTGCGGCTTGCAGCCCTGTTTCTCGCAATCACGGCCATTCATTTGGCCGTTTCGTTTCCGCTGGCCTTCTACGCGGGCCACGTCGTCGAACATCGGTTCCATTTGAGCACGCAGAGCTTCGGACGCTGGTTGCGGCGCTATCTGAAGCGCAACCTGCTCGGCGCGGCGTTCATGTTGGCACTGATGCTTGGGCTGTATTGGCTCATTTGGACCGTCGGCGCGGCGTGGTGGATTGTGGCCGCCGCGGCGTTTTTCGTCGTCAGCGTCGTGCTGGGCCAGCTCGCGCCCGTGCTGATCCTTCCGCTTTTCTACCGCATTGAAAAACTCGACGCACCCGAGTTGTCCGAGCGGATTGCGCGACTGGCTCAGGGCACCGGCCTGTCGATCGAGGGCGTCTATCGCATGGACCTCAGCGCCGAGACGGTCAAGGCCAACGCGATGCTGGCCGGTCTGGGCCGCACGCGCCGCGTGCTTCTGGGCGACACGCTGTTGAGCGGCTTTCAGCCCGACGAGATCGAAGTCGTCTTCGCTCACGAAATCGGCCACCATGTGTTCCGTCACATCCGCAAGTTGCTGGTGATGGGTCTGTTCTACAGCGCGGCGGGGTTCTGGTTGTGCGATCGGCTGTTGGCCTTGTGGGTTGCGCGCGGGGGCGTGCCGCTCGACTATGCCCGGCTGCCCGTGGCGACCCTGCCGCTGATGCTTCTGATTCTGACGGTTTTCGCCGTGCTGTTGCAGCCGCTGCAAAATGTGATCAGCCGTCGCTTCGAGCGGCAGTG
>CAYMQL010000186.1:0-5751 GCA_964392255.1 uncultured Planctomycetaceae bacterium
CGCCGGCCTGTTGTTTTCCTATGGGCGAAAAAGCGGCCTGCAAGAGAACGCTTAATCCGCATTCCTCACCACACGGGGAAAACTCCCGACAATGTGTTTTTGTTTAGCCGGCGTACTTGTTCGCCGTGAATGCTTGATAATTAAAGCAAAAACGCTCGGCGAACAAGTTCGCCGGCTAAACGGCGGGTAGAAATGCGGCTTAACGACCGCGGATTTGTTGGCGATATTCGCCGGGCGTAAGCCCCGTCTCGCGTTTGAAGGCGACGCTCAGATGAGACGATGTGCGATAGCCGGTCAATTCGGCGATCCGATCGAGTGCATATTCAGTGTCGGCCAACAGGCGCTTGATCCGATCCGTTTTTGTCCGAAGCAGCGCTTGGTAGGGCGTGATTTGCAGCCGGACGGCAAATTTGCGATCCAGGGTGGCCCGCGAAATGCTCATCGTTCGCAAGATGTCACTGACGCCGATGCCGTCGCAGGCGTGTTGGCGGATGAAGCTCATGGCCTCGACGACGTCTTGGTCGTCGATCGCCAGAACGTCGGTGGATTGTCGGGTGACCACGCCGCGGACGGGGACCAAGACGGGTTCTTTTGGCGCGCTGCCGCCGGCCATCAATTCGTCTAAAAGCTCGGCGGCCCGATAGCCGATCGAAGGCGCGTCGAAGTCGATGCTGGAAAGCGGCGGCGAGGTCAGCCGGCAGAGTACTTTGTCGTTATCGACGCCGAGAATCGCGGCTTCCTCGGGAATGCGTATTCCGGCCGCTCGGCAAGCCGAGATCAGCCGCGTTGCGCAAACGTCGTTGGCGGCCAACACAGCCACGGGCTTCGGCAACGCGGCGGCCCATTCGGCCAGCCGTCGTTGCTCGCGCAGCCAACTCTCTTCGACGAATTTACCCAAAACGAGAACATCGGGCTTGATTCCGAGCTGTGCCAACTCGCGAAGATAGGCCGCCAGACGCCACTGGACCCAATTGGGATTCTCGACGGCACAGAAGGCAAAGTTCTGGAAATGCCGCTCTCGGAAATGGGCCACGGCCAGTTGCGCGATTTGTTGGTCGTTGGTATAGATCAGCGGGAAGCCGTGTCCGAGCACGCCGCAATTTGTGTCGACGGCCGGGACCCGTTTGCGGCGGATGGCCGCGACCGCCCTCGCATTGGAACTGCGAAAGATGATGCCGTCGCCCTCCCACGACCGCAGCATGCGGGAGCAATTGTCGATGACGCCGCGGACATTCACGCACAGCGACCATCGGCCGTGCGTCGTGGCATAGCGCCCGATGCCGTCGAGAACCTTCGGGGTCTCGATCATGACCATGACCTGCCGCACCCCTGCCATGCACCCCCCCTCGGCAACGCTGAACAACGAACAAGCGAACACAAAAAGCACTTCTCGCGTCCCCGACAAGCGACTGCGTATCCCCTTAGCAGTGCGTACCGCGACTCCGGAATTCGCCGCGTGCGGCGCGTAAGCGAGTGCTTTGCATCGAGGTTTTCGGGACAATTTCAGAATAACCTGGGGCAGCGTCTTTTGCAACAGCCGGGCCTCGGAGCTTCACCGGCCCGGCCGGCGCCTTCCCGTCGGCCTAATCCCGTAATGAGCAAAATAGAAAAAAGGAATGAACCAAACAGGAATTGCCGCGATCGCTGCATCCACTAATTTATGAGGTTGAAACCTATTCTAGGCAGCGATTCGACGTCGGCGTTGAGGCGGGTCGTCCGTAGATTCCAGCGGGCACTGCGGCTTGGTTCCCTGCGTCGTGGATTGGGAATGGGAAGTCCCGCGGTCACGCCCCCAGGAAGCGGCGAGGCCCTGCGGAATTCTTCTCCCAACCTGCGGCGGGCCAAGGCCAACCGTCTCGGCAGGTTCGACGCAACGTCGCAACTCGGGATTACGCATTCTACGAACGGGGCATGGGCACGGTTCTGCGTCGAGGCAATTGCGGTTTACCACGGTTCTACGTTCTGTCGGGGCAACACTTGAAAGGGAGCGCGTTTTTATGAGAAAGCTGTCAAATCTGTGGCGTGCCATTCTGAATCCGTCGAGTTCCAGCCGGTCGAAAAAGTCGGGCCGCAAGCGGGCAACCCGCGGCCGGTCTCTCCAGTGCGAAACCCTCGAAGCCCGCGAGTTGCTGGCGACCTACTATGTTTCCAATACGGGATCGGACGGCGCCGCCGGCACATCGACCGGCGCCCCTTGGGCAACGCTCTCCAAGGCCTTTGGGTCTTGCGCCAACGGCGACACCATCCTATTGAAATGCGGCGACACCTTCCGCGAGTATGCGTCGGTCACCGACAACAATGTGACCATCGGGCAATACGGCACGGGCGCCGATCCCGTGATCAGCGGATTCAAGTCGGTATCCGGTTGGACCGAGCTCACGTCGGGTGTGCCAGCCGGCGTCAACATTTTCTATACCGACGCCACCACTTACAGCAATACCACCCAGGTATTTGTTGACGGCGTCAGGCAGACGGTGGCCCGGACCGAAGGCTGGAGAACCATCGACTCCAATGCCAGCAATGGTTTCTACCTCTACGATACGGCTTTGACCGAGGCCGACAATTATTGGGTCGGCGCCACCGCTATGGTCAAAAGCTGCCGGTTTCAGATCGAAGCAAAGATGATCACCAGCTCCGACACCACTTACGGTTCAAATACGATTGGCTGGTATGATGATAATAAGCCTAATGATAATGCCTGTGCCACAAACGAGAAAGCTAAACAAGGCTTCGGCTACTACATCGAAGGATCGTCTGGCTTTGCCTATGCCAAAAAGTTGGCTCTGGCTAATACGGCGGGCGAATACTTCATTGACTCCGGCCGCCTCTATGTGGTCGTGGCCGACGGCACCACGGATGCCCAAATGGAGGCCAAAACGGTCGAGGCTTCGGTTCTAAATTACTCAGACTCGAATTACACCTGGAATTCTGCGAACTTCTGCGTCTCCATTATCAGCCCCTACGACGGCCTGACGATTAGCCACGTCGATATCAAGGGCGGTGCTATAGGGGCTGTTTATGCTAGTGAATCCGACGACCTAACGGTTGAATACTGCACGCTTTCCAACAACAAGAGCACCGGTATCTTCCTGCGAGCTGGCGAAGACGCAACCATCGATCACAACGAGATTTCTGAGATCGACTCTTGGGCGTCCGACGAAACCTATTTCGCCGCGGGCATCACCATGACGTACGTAACGATTGGTGAGACAACGTATGGCGTAGAAAATGTTTCCATCACTAACAACGAGATCTACGACATCTCCACGGACACCGTTTCTCCTGCCATGGGAGTCGGAATCGAGGGCGGGGGCGTGAATTCCTTTAACATATCGCACAACAACATCCACGACACCGGTGGCCACGGTATGGCGCTCTGGAGCGGCTCCACCGCCCCAAGCCTAATCGAGTACAACGAATTCGACAACTGCTCGACCATACTCGACGACCAAGGCAGCATCTACCTGAACAAGAACCACACCTACACGACCATCCAGTACAACACCATTACGAACATGCCGGGCTGTGCCGACGGCTGCGCCTATACGCATGACGAAAGCGGAGACGGCGAATCTTGGGACGACACCAATAAAGTCGATTTTGCGCCTGTAGACTACACCAGAGACACCGGGCGAGTCGTGGGCATTTACATCGACGAGGTCTACAGCGAAGGCGCTACGATCCGATACAACGTTGTCAGCGGATGTTCGATCGGCGTCATGCTCCACTACTCCCACGACGTTGATGTCTACAACAACACCCTCTACAACAACCGAGGGTGGGCAATCGAGTTAGACGACTCCGGCCACCCTGCAAATACACCCCTAATGCAGAACAATGTCCTCAAGAACAATATCTGCTACAGCGTTGGATACCACTACGATCACATCTCAGGAACAGGGCACGATGTCATCCAGGGCTCGGTGAACATCAATCAATCACTTAGCCCAGACCCCGCGGATTTCGACTTCAACTCCTACTACAACACGATACTGCCCGCCTATTTCTATTACTGGAATCCGTATAATGGTCTGACTGCCTGGGAGACGGGCCGTCCCTTAGTAGAAAAAGGCAACTCGATCGAAGCCAACCCAGGCCTGGTGAATCCCGCAAGCGGGGACTTCCATATCGCGTCGACCGGATCGGCCGCCTACAACGCCGGCACGAGCATGGGCGGCTCCCAGTACGATATTGAAGGCGTTTCTGTCCCGCAGTACAGCTATACCGACATCGGCGCCTATGAATACGTGGCGGGCGCTGGGCCGACGGCGCCCAGTAACCTCGGCGCTACGGCCGCCTCGACCACCCAGATCAACTTGAGCTGGACCGACAACAGCGGCGACGAAACCGCCTTCGAGATCGATCGGGCCACCAACAGCAGCTTCACCAGCGGCCTGACGACGGCAACGGTCAACTCGAACGTCACGTCCTACGCCTCGACCGGATTGTCGGCCAGCACAACGTATTACTATCGCGTCCGCGCGACCATCGGCGGCACCAACGATTCGACCAACAGCAACACGGCCAACGCCACAACCCAAAGCGGCGGCGGCGGCTCGCTGACGGTCTATTCGGTCGCCAGCGAAGACGGATACGTCATCGAGTCGAGCGAGGAATCGAACGTCGGCAGCTACTCCAATGCCTCCGACACCGATTATGGCATCTGGATCGGCGATTATTCGAGCGATAAACAGGTCAAGAGCGTCCTGTCGTTCGACACCTCGTCATTGCCCGACGACGCAACGGTCACCTCGGTGACGTTGCGCATGCGGCGGTCCGCTGTTTGGGGATCGAATCCCTTTAGCGGCTGGGGCGGCGCGTGCTATGCCGACATCAAGGGCGGCAGCGGCCTCGGCGGAAACGTCGCCCTGGCGGTATCGGACTTTGAGGCCGCCTCCGACGCGACGGGCGTGGCCCAAATGTCCAGTCCCGCCTCCAATGGCGACTGGTCGACCGGTTCGCTTTCCAGCGGCCTGTCGAACGTGAACCTGACCGGCAAGACGCAGTTCAAGGTTTACTTCGCGACCGGCGACAACGACAACAACTCGCAAGACTGCGCCGTCTTTTACTCGGGCGGTTCGGCCGCGGGCTATCGGCCGGAATTGGTGATCCAATACACCACGGGCGGCAGCACGCCGGAGGCCGTCACCAACCTGGGCGCAACAGCCGCTTCGACCAGCCAGATCAACCTGAGCTGGACCGACAACAGCAACAATGAAACGGCTTTCGAGATCGATCGGGCAACCAACAGCGCGTTCACCAGCGGTTTGACCACCGCCACGGTAGCCGTGAACGTCACCTCATATGCATCCACCGGACTGACCGAGGGAACGACGTACTACTACCGCGTCCGTTCGACCATCGGCGGCGCCAACGATTCGGCCAACAGCGCTTCGGCGAACGCCACGACCAATCCGGCCGCGGTGTCTAGCCTCGGCGCAACGGATGCGTCGAGCAGCCAGATTAATCTGAGCTGGGTCGACAACAGCGGCAGCGAGACCGCCTTCGAGATCGATCGAGCCACCAACAGCAGCTTCTCTGCGAATCTGGTCACTGCGTCGGTGGGCTCGAATGTCACTTCGTACGCCTCAACCGGCCTGAGTGCCAGCACGACGTACTACTACCGCGTGCGGGCAACCATCGGCGGCACCAACGACTCGGCCAACAGCAGCACAGCCTCCGACACCACACAGTCGGGCGGCGGCGGCTCGCTGACGGTCTATTCGGTCGCCAGCGAAGACGGATACGTCA
>CAYMQL010000187.1:0-5732 GCA_964392255.1 uncultured Planctomycetaceae bacterium
TTCGCTGGCCTACTTGTCGGCCTACTGGCTCCGCTTCGATTTCACGATGCCCCAGAGCGCTTGGACGCAGTATTTAGCCACGCTCGGCTGGATCCTCTGTGTCAAACTGCTGGTCTTCGGCGCGTTGGGCCAGTTTCGCGGCTGGTGGCGCTACGTCACTTTCGCCGACCTGTTGGCTTTGCTGGAAGCCTCGCTCATCACGCTGTTCCTTGTGGCGGGCCTGAACGACTTCCTTCAGCGCTGGGTCCGCGTTCCTAGCGGCGTGCTGGTCCTCGACTTCCTGATGACCCTGGTCATCCTCGGCGCCATCCGGTCGAGTTGGCGGATGTTCCGCGAGTTTTTCAAGCCCGTGCTCGACGAACGCAACTGCCGCGGCGCCCTGTTGGTGGGCACCGACCTGGCCAACGGCATCCTGGCCCATCAAATGCAGTCGCACGATCATCTGCCCTATCGCATCCGCGGTTTTTTGGCCACCGACGAGTTCATCGCGGGCTCGCGATTGGGCCAGATTCCGATCCTCGGCCGCCTTGACGACGTCTGCGAAATTGCCGACGCCGCACGCGCCACCGACGTGCTGGTGGTCGCGGGCACTTTGGCCGGCCGTCGACTGCGCAGCTTGATGGAATCGTGCCAGCAGGGCGGGCTCAACCTGAAAATCATCCGCTCGCTGGAAGACCGGCTCGAAGGCGACAGCCGCGTTCCGATCCGCGACATCGAAATCAACGACCTTTTGGGCCGCGACCCCATTACGCTCGACACCGAGAGCATCGGCAAGCTGCTCGAAGGCCGCCGCGTGATGATCACCGGCGCCGGCGGAAGCATCGGCTCGGAAATCTGCCGCCAGATCATCAAGTTCAATCCCGAATCGCTGATTCTGGTGGGCCGCGGCGAAAATCGCATTTTCTCCATCGACCGCGAGCTTCGCGCTTTGCACACCGCGGTTGCCGTCCATGCCTGCATCGCCGACATCACCAACCGGCAGCGCATGGAGCAGATCTTCCAGGACCACCGCCCCGAAGTGGTGTTCCACGCTGCCGCCCACAAGCACGTCCCCCTGATGGAAGCCAACGTGGGCGAGGCCGTTCGCAACAACATCATGGGCACCAAATGCCTCGCCGATCTGGCCGATCAATTCGGCGCGACAAGCTTTGTGATGGTGTCGACCGACAAGGCCGTGCGCCCGACGAGCGTCATGGGCGTTACCAAGCAAATCGCCGAACGCTACGTCCACACGATGTCGCAAGAATCGGCCACGCGGTTCACTGTCGTGCGGTTTGGCAACGTGCTGGGCTCGGCCGGAAGCGTCGTGCCGATCTTCCAGCAGCAAATTCGCAACGGCGGCCCGATCACGATCACCGATCCGCGGATGACCCGCTTCTTCATGACCATTCCCGAGGCGTCGCAACTGGTGTTGCAGGCCGCCACGATGGGCGCCGGCGGCGAAATCTTCGTGCTGGAAATGGGCGAACCCGTGAAAATCGTCGATCTGGCCCGCGATTTGATCCGACTGTCCGGCCTGCCGGAAGATGCCGTCGAAATCACCTTTACCGGCGTGCGGCCCGGCGAAAAACTGTACGAAGAGCTGTATTTCGAGGACGAGCAGACGCTGCCCACCTCGCACGCGAAGGTTCGGGCCGCGTACCATCGCCCCTATTCGCTGGGCGAGGTTCGTTTGGCCATCGGCCAGCTCGAACGTTTGATCGGCCAGCCCGAAGACGCGATCCGCTGCAAGCTGCACGAGGTCGTGCCCGAGTACAGCGCGCCGGCCGACCTTGCCGGCGACAAACCCGCCGCCGATCGCAAGGAACAGAGCGTCAAAGCCAGCGCCTAACGACGCGTCCGGCCGAAACAACACGGAAATTGCGTAAATTGCACCTTCCGCACGATCCGAACGACCCTCCTCATCGGGGTATTGACGCCGGCGCGACCCTCGCCCAGCGCCATTGCAGCCCCTTTTGCTCTGCCGACGGCACCAAAAAAACACTATAGTGACGATATGCCGGCCAACGGCTGGCCTGGAAGGATACAGGAAATCGTACCTCCCCGCACCCAGCACGCGGGGGGGCGCTTAACCCAAGAAGTGGGCCAAGCAAAGCAGGCGCAATGAGGCGCAACCGACCGATACGAATGCCCGTTATTGCGGCGACCCCCGGTCGCCCACGGGGACGGAGTCTGCGCGGGCCTGGATTGCCCAAACCCTACACAATCGACTCATGACTGACGCTATTACGGTTCCGCTGTTGGACCTGCGGGCCCAGTATGCCGCGATTCGCGACGAAGTGCGCGAGGCGGTCGACCGCGTTTTGGAAAGCCAACAGTGCATCCTCGGCCCGGCCGTCGCCGAGTGCGAGGCCCAACTGGCGCCCTATTGCGGCTGTGCCCACGCCGTCACCGTTTCGTCGGGCAGCGACGCCTTGATGCTGGCCCTGATGGCCGAGAACATCGGCCCCGGCGACGAGGTCGTCACGACGCCGTACACGTTTTTCGCCACGGCCGGCGCGATCGCCCGGCTCGGGGCCAAGCCGGTCTTCGTCGACATCGACCCGACCACCTACAACATCGACCCCGCGGCGATCGAATCGCGCGTTACCAGCCGCACGAAGGCGATTCTGCCGGTCCACCTGTACGGCCAATGCGCCGACATGGACCCGATCCTCGAAATCGCCGCACGCCGCGGCGTCGCGGTGATCGAAGACGCCGCCCAGGCCATCGGGTCCGAGTATAAAGGACGCCGGGCCGGTTCGATGGGACGCTACGGATGCTTCAGCTTCTTCCCGTCGAAAAACTTGGGCGCGGCGGGCGACGGCGGCCTGGTCACCGTCCAAGACGACGAACTGGCCGAGCGGCTCCGCGTGTTGCGGGTCCACGGCTCGAAACCGAAATACTACCACGCCGTGATCGGCGGCAATTTCCGCTTCGATTCGATCCAGGCCGCGATCGTTTCGGTCAAGCTGCGCTATCTCGACCGTTGGACGGCCGGACGCCAATCGAACGCCGCCCGCTACCGCCGCCTGTTCGAAGCCGCCGGGCTTGTCGGTGAGGGCCAAAATTCGCTCCCCTCGCCTTCCGGGAGAGGGGCCGGGGGTGAGGGCCTGGTCCGCCTGCCCTACGAAACGCCCGGCAACCGCCATATCTACAACCAGTACATCATCCGCGTCCCGCGCCGCGACGAACTGCTGGCCTATCTGAAACAGCAAAACGTCGGCTGCGAGATTTACTATCCCGTGCCGCTGCACTTGCAGCAGTGTTTCGCATATTTGGGCCACAAGCCGGGCGACTTCCCCCACAGCGAGAAGGCCGCCCAAGAGACGCTCGCCCTGCCGATCTATCCCGAGCTGTCCGACCAACAGGCCCAGCGGGTCGTGGACTGCATCCGGCAGTTCCTCGCAAAATAGAATGTCGCTTACCACCGAGCATTTGACGGTCGACGAATTGCGGGAATGCCTGACGCCGGTCTTTCGGCGTTACGGCATCCAGAAGGCGATTGTCTTCGGCTCGGTGGCCCGGGGCGAGCCGTCGCCGCGCAGCGACGTCGACCTGATCCTGGTCCAGCGGACCGAGAAGCGGTTTTTCGACCGCTACGAGGGGCTGGACCGCGACATGGCCAAGGCGTTTCCCTACGCAGTGATCGAGGCGTTGATCTACACGCCGGAAGAGATGGAGTGGATGCAGCAACGGCGGTTCGTCGCTCGCGCCCTCCAAGAAGGGCAGGTGATTTATGAGTCAGAGTAGCGACCGGCACGAAGCCCAGCGATGGCTCCGCACGGCGACGCACGATCTCGGTGCGGCACGCACGTTGGCCGCGGCGGGCTACCATGCCCATGCGTGCTTCACCGCCCAGCAGTCGGCCGAAAAAGCAACAAAAGCGATTTGGTATCTCGTTGGCGCGGATCCCTGGGGACATTCCATTCAATCGCTGATCGACCAGTTTCCCAACAAGGATCGGTTGGAGGACGTCGACGGGTTGATGCAGAAGGCCGCCTTGCTGGATCGCTACTATATTCCCACGCGATATCCGAACGGGCTGCCGGACCTTACGCCCGACATGACCTATTTCCCCGCCGATTCGGAGCAGGCCATCGGTTTGGCCGAGCATTTTTTGGCGGTATTGGGCCGCTGGATCGAAACCTGAAGCTAACACAAGTGCGGCAAATCATTGCCTCAAAGGGCGGATTGTGGTATCTTGCAAACTGGGCTCGGGGGTTGGAACATCGTCGGATGACAGGGCAAAGCGGCCTGCCGCGTCGCAGGATTTCTGCCAAAAAGGTATCGCCATGAAGAGGTCTTTCCAGTCGCCCATGCTTCGTTCGGATGTGCGTCGTCCTTCCGCCCTCCGCCTTCCGCCTTCCGCCTTTACCCTAGTCGAAATGCTGGTTGTTATCTCGATTATCGGGATACTTGTTAGCCTCGTGACTGCCGCTGCCATGATGGCCCGCAAGAAGGTCAAGATAGCGATGGGGGTCCATGAAATGAATCAGCTTGACATGGCCCTGAAAATGTACAGAGATAAGTTCGGCGAGTACCCGCCTGATTTCGCGGGGGTGGACGGAAGCCTGGGAGTGCCGGCACAAAACGTATCTAGGCGCGCTATCATCAAGCACCTGAATACGGCGTTCCAGCGTTTCCCGATCATAGGCATAAACGAAGCCTTGAAGTGGAATCACCTGCAAACGCAAATCAAAAATGCTTGGGGCGTCGATATCAATACGTTGACGCCCGCAACAGCGATGATGTTCTGGCTAGGCGGGCAACCGAAATGGGTGCTAAGAGAGGTTGCTGACGCCGACGGCGGTATCGGAACGCCTATCCTGCCAAGTCATACTGCGTTTGATCCGACGCATCCGCTCACTGGTTTTTCAGGATTCAGCGCCAATCCGGCAAACCCATTTGACACCAGCCCAAGTCGAATTCCGCCTTTTTATGAGTTTGATCTGGATCGTGTTGCCCCTTCATTGACATTCAGTACAAACGGATACAAATATTGGCCATCCGGGATGCAAGGAGACAAAACGACTGGGGCAATTGTGTATTTTCGATCGGAAAACGGCACGTACAACATCCCGACAAGCGCGGGGCTCGTGCCAAAGCGGGTTGACGATCCCGGCGACACAACGCCGCCTGCGCCTGCGTTGCAAGGATTCGTCAAGCCTGCGCAGAATGTCAGCAATAGCACGTTTGTCAACGCCACTTCGTATCAGTTGTTTTGCTCTGGCTCAGATTGTCGGTACGGTCGGCCTGACGGAGATTGGCTGCAATACCCATCCGGCACAAATTACACATACAAGGTTGTTGTTGATGGCAACGACGTATATTTAGGATTCACCTTTGACGACATCACCAACTTCAGCGGCGGGACGCTGGAAGACAAGATGCCGTAACCTTTGCGCGTGACGGTCATTGCCGACAACCTGAAGAATAGCCGGGGGCTAACAGCCCGCGTTGTAACACACAAGTTGGTTGAATTGTGAACATCAGGGGCGTTTACGCCCCTTGTCCGCCGCAGGCGGTATTAGACCCGGCGTTCACGCCGGGTGAAAATGGGTGCAATGCGAATGATTGGTCAACCCCGTTCACGGGGTTCCTGTCCGTTTGACTACGATTCGGCAAATAGCCTAACAATGAGGCCCGTGAACGGGCCTGACTGTTGTATATCGTGTATCCCCCCAGAGCCCGGCGTAAACGCCGGGCCTAATACCGCTTCGCGGAAACGCCCGTGAACGGGCGTAAATATG
>CAYMQL010000188.1:0-5731 GCA_964392255.1 uncultured Planctomycetaceae bacterium
CGAGCGGAACGCGGCCGTCGGCCGCATCGAGAACGACGCGCTCGGTCGAAAGCTCGATCAGCCGGCCGGTGATTGTGCGCCCGTCGAGCGTTTGCAGTTCAAACATCGGCGGCGCGGCGGTCATAAGCAGCATGGCAAGCAATACACTGTTCATCACAGTTCCTCCCTCCCCTCTCCTCTCTCCCCTCTAATCGCTTCCCTCCGCTGCAAGGCGGCGAAAATACTGTTCGATGGCGTCGCGGTAGTGGGCCGGAAAATCGCGGCCGACCTGCTGCATCGCCTCCTCGCGCTCCTTCGGCGGCAGATTGCCCCAGCCGCTTTCGTTTCCGATGTTTTTCTTAGTCACCTCACCGGGCCCTTTGCCGCGGGCGGTGCGGCTGTCGGGCGCGGGGGTGTTCGGCCGAAGGTTCTTGGCGTTGTCGGCGGCTTGCTGCTGTTGCTGCCGTCGCTGCTCGAGTTGGTCGATGATCTTGTCGAGCGATTCGATGACCCGTTGTTCCTGCTTGCGCACCCTTGGGCCGGCATGGCCTAGGTCCAAACGCCGGCGGACGTCGTCCATGCGGCGTGCAATGTGGTCGAGCGAATCGTCTTCAAGCCCCGCAAGATCGTCGCGCATCAGCCGGGCGAGCGCCGCGTAGCGACGCGGGCAGTTCTCGGCGCCGGCCAACAGCGCGTCGAGACATTTCAGACCCGACTCTTTGTTCAACAACGCATGGTCGACGACGCCGTGATAGAACAGCAGCGAGGCGGGCGCCGCCACGTCGTCGACCGTCAGACCCGAAAGCTGTTCCCGAGCCTCGTCGAACAGCGATTCATGGACGAGCCATCGGGCGTAATACAGCCGCAGATTGGCCCCAAACATCGGCGCGATTTGCGCGCTGCGGAGCCATGCTTCGTCGGAGAACGCAGGCCGAAGACGCGGCTGCGAGCACGTCGCCAGAAGCCGTGCGGCCCGGGGATCGGCCAACGCGAAGGTTTGCGCCAATCGATCCAGCAACCCATCTTCAGACGTCGATGCCGCGGCATCGGACCAAACGGCCTCGGCCTCGGCGCGGACGTTGGGCGCGACGTTCCGGCTTGCAAGCCAGGCGAGCGCCTCGGCCCGTACTTCGTCGACGCGGGGCGGTTGCCAGACGGCAGCCGGCGGTCCGCCCGCGCCTGCGGACGCGGCACACCAGACAACGGCGATGGCAAGCAACGATGGTTTCATTGGTTCATTCCCGTCTGCAAGTCGTGCGTCACCCGATAAATGCGCTGCTGCCGTTCGGCCAACCGGCGCAGGGCTTCGATCAGTTCGGCGTTTTCGGCCTGTTCGCCGGCAATCATGTTTGCATACCGGGCCGTGCGGGCGTTCACCCGCATTTGCAGGGCGCGAATCATCCGCAATTCGGCAAGCGTATCGACCAGCGGAGGCTCCTGTGCGGCGTCGGCGCCCGGCTGCCCGGCCGGCGGCTTTTTGTTCGCATGGTCTTTTTGGGCCTTCTTGAAGGCCTCGATCATCTCGCGGAGCGCGGCCATAATATCTTTTTCGAGGTCTTGCACAAGCGGCCCAGTCTTGCCCTGGGCCAGCCATGCGGCCGCCTGCTGCACGTCGTCGCGCATCTGCCGCGAGGCTTCGGCAAAGGCCGCGGCGCTGCCGTCGTCGCGCAGCACCGCGACGGCCTTGTCCAACTCGACGAGAATTTCCGATTCGCGGCCGCTCAGCCGGGCGGCCTCGACTTCGTGCCGGTGCGTTCGCTGGGCCTTCGCCGTGTTATCGAGCCGGACCGTGCCTTCGTAAACCTCCTCCTGCATTTGGAGCATCTTGCGAAAGCGCGATTCGAGCGCGGTCAGCATCCGCCCAATCTCCTCCTCGCGAAGCTGCCGAAGAATTTCCTCCAACTGCGTCTTGGCCGCTTGCAGCTCGCGCAGCGCCGCCTCTTGTTGCTCGAAGGCGGACTGACGCTGGGCTTCGTCGAGCGCGGATTGGGCCTGCTGCATGCGTTGCCGGGCGTCGTTCAGGCGGCCGTGCAACGGAGCCTCGGACTGGGCATCGTCGCCGCCGCCGTTCTGCGGCGCGTCGTTCAGACGAACGTCGTCGGCCAACGCGCCGGTCTGATCGGAAATCGCGCGTTGTTCCGACGAAAGACGCCCGGAATCGCCGCCGCCCGACGTGCGGGCCTGAACGTCTTTCTGCCGCGTAATCAGTGCGCCGAGGCGCGCCAAATAGGCGCGCAGCCGGGCTTTTTCGCTTTCCAGACGCTTCGAGCGGTTCTCGCTCAGCAGTAGTTCGAGAATCGCGCGCAGCTCTTGCCCCGCCTCGGTCTGTTTTTCGAGCGAAGCGGCGAGCCGATCGGCGCCGAGCAGTGCGGCCGACTCGTCGAGCCGCGAGGCGACGAGCCGCTCTTTACTTTGGGCAACCGTTTTTTTCAGCAGGGCGGCACGGCGCGGATCGCGCGAGGCGTCGAGCTCGGCCATGCGCAGCAGTACGTCTTCCAGATGCTTGTACTTCTGGGCGACGGCCTCTTGCTGTGCGGCGAGTCGGTCGGCGGCAGCGCCGGCTGCGGCGTCGGCGGCCGAAATCGTCGATGCCGATATCAGCAACGCGGCCGCGGGCAGCAAAGCACGTACGACCGTCATCGCCGGCGATAATCGTTTTGGAACGGCCATGTTCTAATCCTTCAGCAAGTCGCGGACTTTTTGTTTTTGCTGCCGCAAGGTTTCGACGCGCAGCGCGTCTTGCGATTCGATGATGCTCCGCAGCAGTTCCACGGCTTCGTTGAAATCCTCCAATTCGATCATTCGATCCAATACCTTGCGCATGGCCAACAAGGCGTCGTCGGCCTGGCGCTGCGCCAGATCGCGCAGGCCCGGCCCCTTGACGGCGTCGTCCAACGCCGATTGAAGCGATTCGAGCCGTCGCTCCAACTCGGGCAGCATCCGTTCGGCGACGGCCCGAAGCGGATCGGCGATGCCCGT
Source organism: uncultured Planctomycetaceae bacterium (assembly GCA_964392255.1). Taxonomy (GTDB): domain Bacteria; phylum Planctomycetota; class Planctomycetia; order Pirellulales; family Thermoguttaceae; genus CAYMQL01. The sequence goes on from CAYMQL010000188.1 coordinate 2,959, forward strand.
CTGAAGCCGCGATTTTAACTCTTCGGTGTCGATGCGATTATTGACGAGCTGCTTGCGGATGTCGTCGAACGATTCGGCCAGGCCCAGCATTTCGGGCACGCTTTTTCGACAGTTGGTCAGGGCGCTCTGCACGCCTAGCAATTGCAAAACGCGGCGCCGTTCGGGCGAATCGGCCGCATCGCCGCCGGAACCGCTCGCCGACGACTTCGTCGGTGCGAAATCGAGTTTTGCCAGCAAGTCGCGCGTTTCGGTCAGCTCCTGAATGCTGCGTTCGAGCCGCTGGCGCAGCGCCAATTCACGCGCATCGAGCATGGCGCGCAACTGTTCGGGCGCAACAACCTCGAGCGTCCAGCGTTCGCCGGCGGCCTGGTTCGGACGGCCTTCAAGATCGCACAAATCGGCGGCCTGCACGGCGAGCGACAGTCTTTGGCCGGGCTTCAGGCTCAATTCGCCCAACTCCACAGCCGCGCCGTCGAGCGCACATTCGGCAGGCCGATCGGAAAACGCCCGAATCGTGCGCTCGGCCGGCGGCTGCGCGTCGACGGCCAGCTCGAACCAGATGCGCCCGAGGCCGTGGTCGTCGGCGACGCGGCCGACTAGCGGAATGCGGGCCCGCGGCGTTACGGCCGAGCCGATGCCGTCGAGTTGCGCGGCGACCTGCGGCGGCTCGTCGGGCAGCGCGACCAACGCCAAACGCACCGGATCGCGGCCCGTGATGCCGTCGGCGTCGGTCAAGGTGAACGCCGTCGTCGTGTCGCGCGTCAATGTGCCCAGTGCATACGAAAAGCCGCGGCCGTCGGCGTCGAGATCGTCGCGGTTGAGCGTGCGAACGGGTTCGGAACGTTGAGCGGCGATTGTTTGGACCTGCACCCGCGCAAGCTCTTTGTTGGCTGCGGACGCGCGGACGACGATCCGGCTGCCGGACGGAATCTGCATCACGCCGGTCACCGGAAGCGGCGTCTGGCGGCGGCCGATATAGGCCGGCAGTTCGCAGTCGAGCGTCATTTCGGAGATCGTCGGGCTATCGACCACGCGAATCCATCGGTTGGCCACGCGGTCGTCGCCGCCGACAATGTCGAAATGGATATCGCCCAGCACGCCGGCAAACGTGTGGGAGTATTCCTGAAAGCGGTCTTCGGGGCCGCGGGCCACGCCGCGTCGGGTCATGGTTTCGCGGCCCCATCGGCCGCCAGCCGTGCGATAACGCACTTCGACCACGTTCGGCACGTTCGGCATGCGCGCATCGGCTCGGACGACAATCTCGGCGTCCGCGCCACGGGCGATCTTTTGCATGCCGTTCGGAAAGCCAAGCACTTCAAGCCGCGTGCGTCGCGGCCAAAGCTCGTCGGAAAGGGTCAGCACGCGGCGGGCCCACACCTGAAATCCTTCGGGATGCAACGCAGCGAATCCCCCGACGCTGAGCATCAGCAGCCCGGCGGCGCCGGCTTTGCGCCAGAGCGGTTGCGGATTGAACACTTTTCGCAGATCGACCCGGGCGACGCCCGCCGCGGCTTCGCGACACGTTTGGGCCAGCATCTGCGGATCGACCTCGAGCGGATCGGCGGGCCGGCCGGTCAGCGCGACGGCCGTCAACAGGCTGTCGTTGAGCTGCGGATAGCGCCGTTCGAGAATTGCGGCGGCGTTCCGGTCGGTGATGCGGACCAGCGCGCGGCGGCCGAACCAACGCAGCAGCACCGCCGCCAGCGCGACGCCGACCGCGGCAAGCATGACGGCCCGCGCGGCGGCGTTCGGCTCGAAAAACCAATCGGCGGCCAGCGTGGCCCAAAACGCCGCACCCAAGCCGACGGCGGCCGCGCCAAGCCCCTCCAGCAAAATGTAACGCCGAATCCGACGGCGCAACGCGCGCAGCGTCGCCGTGACGGCGGGCGCGAGCGTCGGTCGGTTGTCGGCGGTTAAGGACATCGTTCGTGTTTCACTCGTTCAGTAGCAAAACGTAGGGTGCGTGCTTGCACGCACCAGATTTCATGGCATATCCATATTGGTGCGTGCAAGCACGCACCCTACCAAGCTAACCACTAACCACTAACCACTAACCACTCTACCCTACGCCAACTTCATCACTCGCCGTAGGAGCCATTCGGTACAAAGCAAGCCGCACAAGGCGACCATCATCCAGCGGAGCCATGTCTCCTGCCATTTCGGATCGGGCGCGTCGGCGATGACCGCCGTCGTGGTCCGATCGCGAAGTTGATGGATCAAGGAATCGGGCCGGGTTGCGTCGAAGGCTCCGGCCGGACCGACGTAGTATCTGCCGCCGGTGTTTTTGGCGATGCCGCTCAACAGGGCGTCGTTCCGGCGCGGATTCTCGCGTTCGAGATCGGACACCTTCACCTGGATGCGGCGCGTCAGGCGTTCGCCGCCGTCGGGCACGGCGATGTCGAGCCGGTAGGTGCCCTCTTGCAGGGCCGGAAACTGGCCGGCGAAGGCTCCGGCGCGGGCCGGGTCGGCCTGTAATATTACATTCGACGCCCCGCCGTCGGGCTGAACCAGTTGCAACGCAATGCTGGGCGCATCGAGCGGTTCAAGCCGCGCGTTGCTGAGCTGGGCCCGAACCTCGACCGTGTTGCCGAGCAAATAGCGATCCTGGGCCACCAACAGCACGCCGCGGCTCGAGCCGCGCAACAAACGGCCCTGCGATACATGGCGAATCAGCTTCGTGTAGAACTGGTCGAAATAGGTTTCGCCAAGTGTGCGGAGCCGCCACATCTCGCTGCTGCCCATGTAAAATACACTGCCGGATCCGTAAAAGTGG
>CAYMQL010000189.1:0-5722 GCA_964392255.1 uncultured Planctomycetaceae bacterium
AGACGGCGTAACCGACCGAATTGGAAACGGCATTGAGTGGCACCCTAAATCTTAATTGTGACAAAGCACAAGGGGCTAGAGACGGGAGACCAATTAGGAGCAAGCTCATGGGCGGATTCTTTGGCGTCGCCTCGAAAACCGACTGTGTGGCCGATCTGTTTTACGGCACCGATTATCACAGCCATCTGGGCACGATGCGCGGCGGCATGGCGGTCAAAGACGACGGCGGCTTCGTCCGCGTCATCCACGACATCACCAACAGCCAGTTCCGCAGCAAGTTCGAGAATGATCTCAAGGCGATGCACGGATCGCTCGGCATCGGCGTAATCAGCGACTACGAAGACCAGCCGCTTTTGATCGGTTCGCATCTGGGGACCTACGCGATCGTGACGGTCGGACGCATTAAAAATCGCGAAAAACTGGCCGCCGAGGCGTTTCGCGGTCGGACGACCCATTTTTCTGAAATGGGCGGATCGGGCATCAACCCCACGGAACTTGTGGCCACGTTGATCAATCGCGAGGACAGCTTTGCCGAGGGCATCCGCGCGGCCCAAGAGGCGATCGAAGGCTCCTGCTCGCTGTTGCTTTTGACCGAAGACGCCATTTATGCCGCGCGCGACCGGCTGGGCCGCACGCCGGTGGTGATCGGCCGCAAGCCCGGCGCCTTTGCCGCCACGCTCGAGACCTGCGCCTTGCCGAACCTCGACTACGAGGTCGATCGTTATTTGGGCCCGGGAGAAATCGTGCGGATCGCGCCCGACGGCGTGGAAACGCTTAAAGGGCCCGGCGGCGAAATGCAAATCTGCGCGTTCCTTTGGGTCTATTACGGCTATCCGGCGTCGTGCTACGAGGGCATCAACGCCGAGGTGGTTCGCAATCGCAGCGGGGCGCTGTTGGCCCAAGACGACGATTGCCAAATTGATCTGGTGGCCGGCATCCCCGACTCGGGCACCGGCCACGCGATTGGTTACGCCAACGGATCGGGCGTTCCCTACGGCCGGCCGTTCGTCAAGTACACGCCGACCTGGCCCCGCAGCTTCATGCCGCAGGAGCAGCGCGTTCGCGACCTGGTCGCCCGGATGAAGCTGATTCCCATTCGCGAGATGATTCAAGGGAAGCGGGTGCTTTTCTGCGAGGACTCGATCGTCCGCGGGACGCAACTGCGCGACACGATCCGCCGGCTGTTCGACTACGGCGCCAAAGAAGTCCACATGCGGCCGGCCTGCCCGCCGCTGGTTTACGGCTGCAAATTCCTCAATTTCTCGCGTTCGAAGTCCGACCTGGACCTCGCGGTCCGAAAGGCAATCAAGGAGTTGGAGGGCGAAGACGACAAGCATCTGGAAGACTATGCCGATCCCAACTCCGCGAGGCACGCCGCGATGGTCGAGCGCATTCGCCAGCATTTGGGCTTGACGTCGTTGAAGTACCAGAAGTTGTGCGATCTGGTCGCGGCGATCGGTCTGCCGAAAAGCCGGCTCTGCACCTATTGCTGGGACGGAGCCGAATCGTGCTGTTCGCAGCTTTCGCTGTTGCCTGCGAACCAAAAGGCGACCGGCGACTGAATCTCTGAAAAGAGATGTCACATAACGATAGCCGGGAGCTAACAGCTCCCGGAACATTGCCGCCGATTAACGCACATTCCGGGGGCTGTTCGCCCCCGGCTATTGCGACATTATTTACCTGACACGCAATAAATAGTGGTGAGAAACGCATTGTTTAGTGCAAAAGGAACGCCGCATGTCCAACGCCTATGATTTGCCCGCCGACTACCGCCCGCTGTTGAGCGTCCGCGAGGTAGAGACCGCCATCAAGGACATCAAGGACTTTTTCGAGCGCGAGCTGGCCGCGGCATTAAACCTACAGCGGGTTACCGCCCCGTTGTTTGTGCGCAGCGGCGCGGGCATCAACGACGATCTGAACGGCGTCGAGAAACCCGTCAGTTTCCGTGTGAAAGAGGACGGTGACGCCCCGGTCGAAATCGTCCAATCGCTGGCCAAGTGGAAGCGTCTGGCCCTGAAGCGCTACGGATATCGGGTCGGCGAGGGCATCTACACCGACATGAACGCTATCCGGCCGGACGAAACGCTCGACAGCATCCACTCGATCTATGTCGACCAGTGGGACTGGGAAAAGGTCATCGCGCCGGAAGAGCGGACGCGCGAAACGCTGGAGGCGGCGGTCCGCGCGATCTACGACGTGGTTTGCCGGACGGAGTTCCATGTAGCGTCGCAACACTCGTGCATCCGGCCGGTGCTGCCCGAAAATATCGTCTTTGTCACGTCCGAGGAATTATATCGAAGGTGGCCCGACTTGGACCCGCGCGAGCGCGAGCATCGGATTTGCGCCGAGCATCGTGCGGTGTTCATTCTCGGCATCGGGGCGGACTTGCCCGACGGCCGGCCGCACGACGGCCGCGCGCCCGACTACGACGACTGGACGACGCCCCGGCCCGACGGCGGTCGCGGCCTGAACGGCGACATTTTTCTTTGGAATCCCGTTCTCAATCGGGCGTTCGAGATTTCCTCGATGGGCGTTCGCGTCGATCCGGAAACGCTTGTTCGCCAACTCAAGATACGCGGCATGGAAGAGCGGCTGAAGTTCCCCTTCCACAAAATGCTGGCGGCCGGCGAACTGCCGCAGTCGATCGGCGGCGGCATCGGGCAGTCGCGGATGTGCATGTTCTTCCTGCGCACCGCGCACGTCGGCGAGGTGAGCGTCGGCATCTGGCCCGAGGCGATGCAAGAGGCGTGTGCGAAAGCCGGCATTCCGCTGCTGTAGCCGGGGCTTTGCGGCATCGATGCGATGCGATCAACGCGGTGCGTCGGTCGCCGGGATTTGTGCCGGCCGGCGGGCGTATAAAGTGAACGCCCCGGATCGCGCCGCCTCGCGCACCTCATCCTCGAAGCCGCGAAATATCGTTGCGGCCGAGGCTTCGCCGCGCACCAGGAAATGGTCGTAGTAATGCCCGTAGACTTTGTAGTCGAAATGCTCGGGGCAGAATTCGAAGAAGGCCGGCGGCTTTGCGATGGTATAACACACCGGCGCAAGCGGCGCGACGGCGAACGAGTTCGAGGTGATTCCGCCGCGGGCCAAGGCGGCGTAGCAGGTGAAATGCTGGTAGGCGAAATGCGAGCTGACGCCGCCCTGATTGTCGTAAAGAATCGCCATGATCTTCGGCTTGGGCCCGGTCGCCGCGATAATCGCATCGATCGCCCGGGCCTCTTGGTCGAACCGGCGGAAACGGGTCGTCAGAACGCCGCCGTACCAAACGCACATCGCGAGGGCCGCAAAGACGATCGTTCGCTGCGCCCACGGCCGCGACGGAAACGGCAGGGCCGCGACGGCCAGCAGCGCGAAGAGCGCCGCGAACCGGGTGTTGACTATGGCGACGAAGCCATGCACGTGATAGGGCAGAAAAAGATAGAGCGCCAGGGCGATGGCCGCCAACAGTGGGCCGCGGGCAATCATGCGCCAGGATCGCGGCTGCTTGTTGCGAAACACAATCGCTAGAACAAGGCTCGCGGCGGCGATTAGCGCCAGCATTAGCACTGCCGGCCGGTCGCCTTCGTCGCGGAATCCGTTGGCCAGCAACTCGCCGAGCCGGCCGAGATTTTCCAACGGCGTATGGACGTATCCGAACGCCTTCCAGACGAACGTCGCGGTCCAGCCTTTCCAAGGAGCTTCGCCGCCGGACGCCGGTCGCGTGTGGAAACGTCCCAGCCACCAGACGGCCCAGATCGCAACGGCCGGCAGCACCGCTGCGACGGCGCGCATCCGCCGCCGGCGGTCGCTCGGCGAAAACAGCATCAGCACGGGCAGCGCAATGCCTAGAAAGCAAAACGCCATCTCGTGGGTCAATTGCACGGCGATTAACAGCAGGGCCAGGCCGATTTCGCGTAAATAGCGCGGATGCGGCGGCTCGTCGAGAATCGATAGACAGGCCGCGATCGTCAGCAGCGCCAAGGGCAAGGAAGTGCTGTAGTTGATGAAGCCCCAGTAAAGATTATCGCCGTAGAACAGCGGACATGCCAGAATACCGATCCAAAAGCTGCCGCCGAGCCGCCGGGCTAAGATGCCGACGGACACCGGCGTGGCGACGGCGACCAACGTCAGAAATATCGCGTTGGCCGTGAACAAATCGACGACGTGCGAGAGCAGCCAGACGGTGTAGTAATAGCTGAGATACGGCGTCAGCTCATAACGCCGATCGAAGACCTGCGGATAAAGCGTGTCGGCGTCGTGCAGACGGCCCAGAACATCGATCAGATGCAAGTGCTCCGGGAGATCGACCATCGGCAAGTAGTGCGCCGACCACAGCGGAACGACGGTTGCGACCACGGCGACAATAAATGCTGCGCCCAGAAGCGACGGCCGGGATGCGCCGGTCCCGTCGGTTTTTCGATCCGCATGAAGCCGATTCATTCTGCGCGATCCCGAACAGTGCGAGGTGGAAAGGCGAGGCGAGATTTATGCAGTCGTTCGGCGCGGAGACAAACTCGCCGCCTAAGGAACCTTCGACATCAAAACGACGAGTTGGCAGCCGCGGCGGCTGTTGCGAAACGAAGCGAAAGCGGCCAAATACAGCAAGCGGTTGAGGATTTTGCCGAGCCGGGAGTACTGTCCGGCACCGAACTTGCGCAGGGCGAATTCGGGACGGACGTTAACGGCCAACTTCAAAAGCCGATACGCCGGCCAGCCCCAGTTGAGCATTTGTTCGATGCGAAAATCGTTGGCCGCGGCCAGCGACCGCAGTTCGTCGGCACTGGGGTGGGACGTATGGCCGAAATGGCGTTCCGTAGCATGAAGGCGGCCTGTCGGACACGTGACCAGCAAACGGCCGCCCGGGCGGACCATGCAGGCGAGATTCTGGAACGCCCGCCGCCGGTCGTGAAGATGTTCCAGCACCTCGCTGCAAACGACCAGATCGAACAGTTCGGGCAGATGGTCGCGTTCAATGTCGAGTTGCTCGAATCGCAGGCCTGGGAAATTCACGCGGTTGCGTCCGACGACCTCCGGCGCGAAATCGGCGCCGACGAATCGATCGACGTTTTGCCGCCGCCTCGCCAGATCGAGAAGCATTTCGCCGGGCCCGCATCCGACGTCGAGCACTGAACGAAAGTCGGATTTGCGAAGAAGGCCTCGCACCAAGCGGCGCCGGTGACAGGCGCCGGGATTGTAGCGGATGAAGTCGCCCAGCGCGGCCCACTGGCGATCATAGACCGCCGCCCGCGAAACGGGATCGGCGATTTCAGCCGCGGAACGTTCCAAAACCAGAGCATCGGGCACGATGGGCTCCTCGGCCGGCGTTTAGGCCGCGGGCTAGGCCGCGCGTCGTTGCGGTTGGGCGGGTTGGAGGGGAATCGTCTCGTCGGGGCAGAAGAAGTCCAAACCCAGCTTCGAGATCACGGCCTGCCGTTTGCCCGTTCGGCCCAGCGGTATCTCGTCGACAAACTCGACGTCGATCGCCATTTCGCGGCCCAGGTATTGCAAGAGTACGCCTTGAATTTCCGTAAAGGCCTCGGGCGTGAACAGAGGGCCTTTGACCACCTTCAAAAGGATCGACTCGCGGCGTTCTTGCACGACCTGATAATAGCGCACAACGTGGTCGTAGTCTTTCATCACATGGTAGAAGAAAGCGCCGGGCATTCGGATTCCGTTCGCGCCCAGAATGATCGACTGGGTTCGACCTTCGATCGCGCCGATGCGCGGCAGACCGCGGCCG
>CAYMQL010000190.1:0-4029 GCA_964392255.1 uncultured Planctomycetaceae bacterium
GAAACCGCGCAAAGCATTGTTTACAAACAACTTGCAGCTTGCGTGAATTGCCCGATTCACCGAGTCTCACGGGGGAAAAATAGGCCGAGAAGATCGATAATGCGATTCTTGTGCCAAGCCGACGCAGAAACTATAGAAAATCGTTCTTCTCGGGCCGGAATCTTCTTGACTTCGCCCAATTCCGGCGTATCGTAAAGTGATAGCGTTGTCCTTGCGTATGCGCATCGACGACATTTTTAGCAGAGGGGGCCGAGCTTGGGAGGCTCTGGCGTCTGGTCGAAGGAACGTGCCATGTTGGTCCTATCCCGCAAAAAGAACGAAAGTATTGTCATCAACGATGACATTACGATCGTCGTTGTGGAAATCCGCGGCGACAAGGTTCGCTTAGGCGTCGAAGCGCCCAAGGAGATCCCAGTTCACCGCCGGGAAGTTTTTGACGCAATTCACCGCAATACCTTGGCGGCCGGCGACAACGCGCCGGCAAAAGCCGACGCCGGCTGCGATTCCGACGCCCAGTAGTCTGCCCGTCCCCCCCGGCAGTTCTCTCTCGGCATTCTTCTTCCCTTTTTGTCTGCTTGTCTGCTTCTTGCCCGTGCCGATGCGCGGCGATTCGTTCTGCGCCTTGCGGCGTTTCGGTCTATTTCCCAAAATGGGATTGGTTTGCGGCATTCAGGCCGGACTCACGGAATGCTAACCGCGTCCTAACCGAATCCTAGTTTTTCGTCGTTACATTGTGAGCGTAAAGCCGCGATGATAAAGGAGAGCGAAAATGGTTCGGCAAACCGTGCTTGTGGTCGAGGACGAGGAAGACATTCGCGAGTTGGTCAGCTACAACCTGCTTAAGGAGGGCTATCAGGTGGCCGGCGTCGCGTCGGGCGAAGACGCTCTGGCGGCCGTCGAGTCGAAATCGCCCGAACTGATCCTCTTAGACATCATGTTGCCCGGCTTGGACGGGCTTCGGGTTTGCCGAACGCTGAAAGAAGACCCGCGATTCCAGTCGATCCCGATTATCATGCTCACGGCCAAGGGCGAAGAGCCCGACATCGTGGCGGGCTTGAACATGGGGGCCGACGACTATGTGACCAAACCGTTCAGCCCCAAGGTGCTGCTCGCGAGGGTTCAAGCCGTGCTGCGCCGCGCCGAGGCTGAATCGGAATTGTCCGACGAAGAGTCGGAAGACGAGGTCGTCGCGATTCGCGACATGACGATCCATCCGGGCCGGCACGAAGTGTTTGTTCGCGGCAAGCCCCTGCAACTGACGGCCACGGAGTTCAAGCTGCTGCATTTTTTGGCGCAGCGCCCCGGCTGGGTTTTCACCCGGCAGCAGATTCTCGACGGCGTACACGGCGACAACTATGCGATTACCGATCGCGCGGTGGACGTTCAGGTGGTCGGCCTGCGGCGAAAATTGGGCGCGGCCGGCAACTACATCGAGACCGTCCGGGGCGTAGGCTATCGGTTTAAGGAATAGGGCATGCGCAAAAAGCGGCTATGGCGGCGGCTTTTTCTCTGGTATCTGTGGGCGCCGGCCGCCGTGCTGCTGTTGGTCGGTTGGTACGGTTCGGACGTGGTCCGCACGCTCTATACGAACCAACTGACCGGCGACTTGGAGTCCCGGGCTTGGCTTTGCGGCATGCAGTTCGGCGATCTTCTTGCACAGGGCCGCGGCGACGAGGTCGACGCGCGATGCAAAAAACTGGGGCAATTGAGTAAAACACGCATCACGGTAGTGCTTCCGTCGGGCGAGGTCCTCGGCGATTCGAACGAAAACCCGCGCGACATGGACAACCACGGCGGCCGGCCCGAAATCGCCGAAGCATTCGCCGGCCGGGTGGGCCGCGAGCAGCGTTACAGTTCGACCGAACACGAAGATCGTATTTACGTGGCCGTTCCGCTGGCGGGCGATTCGCGGCCGATTGCGGCGGTCCGCACGTCGTTGCCGGTGACCGCGTTGACGCAGGCGCTGGAGCGCGTCCGAAATCCAATTCTTTTTGTCGCTGCGGCGGGAATTCTGTTGCACGCGATGCTCACGCTGGCGATTTCGCGGCGCATGAGCCGGCCGTTGGAGGAAATCAAGACCGGGGCCGAGCGATTCGCCGCCGGCGATCTCTCGCATCGGCTGCGCGCGGCGGACTCCGTGGAAATCGGCGCTTTGGTCGAAACGATGAACCGCATGGCCGAACAGCTCGACGAGCGAATCCGAACGGTTCTGCGCCAGCAGAACGAGCGGGAGGCGATGTTGTCCAGCATGGAGGAGGGAGTCTTGGCCGTCGACAACGAAGGAACGATTCTTAGTTTGAACGCGGCATGCGCCGATCTGTTGGGCGAAACCTCCGCGCCGCTGCAAGGGCGCAGCATCTACGAGGCGATTCGCAAAGCGGATTTGCTGGAGTTTATCGAATCGGCGTTGGCCAGTGCATCGCCCGTCGAAGGCGAGATTCAAATTCGCGGCGGCCGGGATCGTTGGGTCAGCGCCCACGGAACGGCGCTCCACGAGGCGCGCCGGGGCAAGATCGGCGTGCTGGTCGTGCTGCACGACGTTACGCGGCTGCGCCATCTTGAAGAGGTGCGCCGCGACTTCGTGGCCAACGTGTCGCATGAGTTGCGAACGCCGATCACCTCGATCAAAGGTTTCGTCGAAACCTTGGTCGACGGCGCGTACGAGGACAAGGAAAACGCCCACCGCTTTCTGCAAATCATGCTGCGGCAGGTAAACCGGCTCGACGCGATCATCAGCGACCTGCTGACGCTCTCTCGCATCGAGCGCGGTTCCGAGGAGCAGCGGATCGAACTCGCCCCCGAGTCGATTCGCGCGACGCTTCATGCGGCGGTCGAAATGTGCGAGAAAAAGGCGGCCGATAAGGCGGTTCAGATTGAGCTGGACTGCCCTGAAAATCTCACGGCCGAAATCAACGCGGCGCTGTTGGAGCAGGCGGTAGTGAATTTGCTGGACAACGCCATTAAATACAGCAATTCCGGCGGGGTTGTCGAGGTTCGTGCTTTTTGCGAAGCTTCGGAGCTGGTGATTCAGGTCAAGGATCACGGCTGCGGGATTGAGGCCCAACACTTGCCCCGGCTTTTCGAGCGATTTTACCGCGTCGACAAGGCCCGCAGTCGCGAGTTGGGCGGCACGGGCTTGGGGCTGGCCATTGTCCGGCACATCGCCTTGGCGCATCGCGGCACGGTCGATGTGCAGAGCACGGTCGGCGTCGGCAGCGCGTTCCGCATTCGCTTGCCGATCGACGCCTCGCGCTCGGCGTGAGGCGCGATGTTTTTCAAACGCCCCCCCTCGCGTCGGCATTTCTCAAGCCGTGGGGAAAACATCCAAATTCATGTTTCGTTTATTGGCTTTCAGATAAGTCACGTCGATTATTGACAGTCAGATAAGCAATGTTGCATAGCCGGGAGCTAACAGCTCCCGGAGTGTGTGCGTGGATTGGCGGCTTCGCTCCGGGAGCTGTTAGCTCCCGGCTATTTTGAAGCGACATTTCTTACCTAAGACTCAATAAACAGCGGCGCGAAATGCGTCCTAACTAATTTCTAACCGTTTGCCCACATTGCCCTAACCGGCGGCCCCTAGACTTGTAGAGGACGGCGCGGAGATTCTCTACACACACAACGAAAGGATTTACGATGCAGACGCTACGACATTATGGACGCAGTGCGGTCTTGAGCGGTTTTTGCCTGCTGATCGTCGGGCTGGTCAACGTGCGGCCGTGTAGCGCCGATCCGGCGGTCGATCCCGCTATTGCGAGCTACGAAAAGGTCTCCGGCGTGGACGGCAGCCTCAACAGCATCGGCTCCGACACGTTGAACAACCTGATGACCTATTGGGCCGAGGGTTTCAACAAGCTCTATCCGAACGTCAAGATTCAGATCGAGGGCAAGGGATCGGCCACGGCGCCGCCGGCGTTGGCGGCGGGCACGGCCCAGCTTGGCCCCATGTCGCGTGCGATGAAGGCCGAAGAGGAAGACGCCTTTGAGAAGAAACACGGCTTCCGGCCCACGCGGATCAACGTGGCCCTGGAC
>CAYMQL010000190.1:4039-5665 GCA_964392255.1 uncultured Planctomycetaceae bacterium
TGTCTGGCGGTGTACGTCCATAAAGACAATCCGTCGCAAGGGCTGACGATGGCCCAGGTCGACGGCATTTTCTCGAAGACGCGAAAGAGCGGCTCGCCGAATATCGCCACATGGGGCGAAGTCGGCCTGACCGGCGATTGGGCCGCGATGCCGATGAGCCTTTACGGCCGCAATTCTGCCAGCGGCACCTACGCCTTCTTCAAAGAACACGCGCTCTTGAAGGGCGATTATAAAGATACGGTCAAAGAACAGCCCGGCTCGGCCGCCGTGGTCAACGGCATTGCGGCCGATCGGGCGGGCATCGGCTACTCAGGCATCGGTTATCGAACCTCCGAGGTCCGCGCGCTTCCGCTGGCCAAAAACGACAACTCGCCGATGGTCGAACCGAACTTCGCCAACGCGATGAAGGGCGCCTATCCGCTCGGCCGCACGTTGTACGTCTACGTGGCCAAAAAACCCGGCGAGCCGATGCCGAAGCTCGTCGAAGAGTTCTTGAAGTTTGTACTTTCGAAAGAAGGGCAGGAAATCGTCGTCAAGGACGGCTACGGACCGTTGCCGGCCAAGGCGGTTCAGAGACAACTCGATATGCTGAAATAGCCGCTTCCGGTCGCCTTCCCGATGGGAAGAGCGTTGGGCGGAGGACGGCGAGTCCATGCTCTCGTCCTTCGGCCCCTCTCCCAAATGGAAAGGGGAGCAATCATGCCCCAATGGCAAAAAGCCTCGACCCGCGGCGCAAAACGCCGCGATCGGCTCGCGCGGTGGATCATCACTTTGGGCGGAATCATCGTCATTGCCAGCGTGGTTGCCATTCTTGCGTTGATCGTGGGCGTTGCACTGCCTCTATTTCGATCGCCGCAAGCTACCGCCGTTTCGTCGTGTACGCTTCCCGAGTCTTTCGCAACCGGCGATGTGTTGGCGATCGGGATCGACGCAGCCTTGGACGGCGGCGACGTTACGGGCGTCCTATGGCGCAAAAACGGAACCGTCGCCTGGATCGACCTGCGAACGGGCCGCACGCTCGGACAGAATCGCCTGCTCGCACCGGGCGGAGACGCTCCCGACGCAGATCAGCCCGTCGGACTGCGAGGCGTCGAGTCGCTCGGAGACGGCAAGTACGCGATCGATTGGTCCAACGGTGCGGCGTCGTTGGTCGAGGCAATTCGCCCCTCGCCCACAGGATCGGCAAGCCGCAACAAAGACTACGCGGTTCGCTCCTTGGCCGAAATCAAGCCGCAAACAGCGTCCGCCGCAAAAGGCTTCATCCGGCGATCCGACGCCGGCGCGATCACCTGCGCCGCGTTGCAGGCCGACGGAACCATCGCCGTTTTGCGACAGGCAACCGAAGAAACGCTTTTGGGCGACGTGGAAACGATCGGCCGCCAAACGCTGCTGCGGGACGACGTTGTTGCCCGCATCCGCGCCATGACGCTTGACCGCGAGGGCAACGCGATCTATGCCGGCACGGACGACGGCCGGCTAGTCCGTTGGCAACTCGACGAACAGGGCGAAGCGGCTCAGCGCGAGGTGGTGCGCGCGTTTGCAGACGGCCGCGCCGTAACGGCGCTGGCGATGGTGCTCGGCGACGTGTCGCTGGCCGTCGGCGACGCAAAGGGCGGCCTAACCACC
>CAYMQL010000191.1:0-5663 GCA_964392255.1 uncultured Planctomycetaceae bacterium
GCCGCGGCCCGCGAGCGCGTCGGGCATGAGTTCAGCGTCGAGAAGATGATTGCGCGCCATGTCGAGCTGTATCGACAGGTTTTGGGGTAGTCGGCTGTGTATTTCGCGACCGGCGTTCCGTAAATGGTTTTACGTCAAGGCTTTGCGCCGCGCCGAATTGGCCTGGACTCATGCGGCTGGTTTTGCGAAACTGCCGCCCCTTTCGTTGGGCAAGTTCTTTTCGAGGGCTGCGGCCATGAATTCCGTTGCGCGCGTCGTTGGCGGGTTGTTTCGACTTGGACGCTGGACGCTGGCGGCGACGCTGGCGGTTTGCGTTTTGTTGTCGGGCTGTGCGGGCTGGAACGTTCGCGAAGAGGGCCTCCATGAAAATGAGATGTCGGAGACGGTCCGCAAGGCCCGGCCTGAAAGAAAGGACGTCGACTACCGAAGCTTCAGCGACAAGGGGCGTCAGATCGAGCGGGACCTGCACGCACTGTGACGCTTGATGTTAGAAAGACGTCTCTCATGTCCAACGCAGCCGCGATTTACGAAGAAGTTTGCCTCTGCGCTCGCCGCATCGCCGCACTGAATTCCGTCGAGGAGCTGCTCGGCTGGGACGAACGGACGAAAATGCCTTTGGCCGGCGGGGAATATCGGGCCGAGCAATCGACAATCCTGGCCGGACTGATCCACCAGCGATGGACGGACCCGAAGTTTGGCGAGCAGCTTGACGAACTTTCGGCCGACGGCTTGACCGCCGATCCGCACAGCGGCGCGGGCGTTGTGGTTCGCCGTTTAAAGCGGCAACGCGACAAGAGGATCAAGCTGCCGCAGTCGCTGGTCGAAGAGTTGGCGCGCACGGCCGTTTTGGGCCAGCAGGCATGGCAAGAGGCCAAGGAAAAGAGCGGGTATTCGGCGTTTCGGCCGCTGTTGGAGACCATGATCGCGCTGAAGCGCCGCCAGGCCGAAGCGTTGGGTTACGCCGAGCGTCCCTACGACGCCCTGCTCGACGAATACGAGCCCGAAGAGCGAACCGCGAACGTCGATCAAGTTTTAGACGGGCTTCGCGAGGCGTTGGTTCCGCTGGTCGCGGAAATTCAGCAGAGCGGGCGGCGGCCCGACGCGGCCCTGTTGCGCCGCGCGTTTCCGATCGACGTGCAAGAGCAGTTCGGGCGCGAGGCGGCCGCGGCCATCGGATTTGATTTTAGCCGCGGGCGGCTCGACGTGACCTCGCATCCGTTTTGCACGACTCTGGGCCCGCACGATTGTCGGATTACGACGCATTACGACCCGCAATTCTTTAACGCGGCATTTTTCGGCATCTTGCACGAGGCCGGCCACGGCATTTATGAGCAGGGGCTGCCCGCCGAGCATTTCGGATTGCCGCTGGGCGAGGCCGTCTCGCTGGGCGTTCACGAATCGCAGTCGCGGCTTTGGGAGAACTTCGTCGGACGCAGCCGACCCTTCTGGGAGCACTTCTATCCGCTGGCCCAGAAGCGGTTTCCCGCCGCTTTGGGCGACGTGCCGCTGGCGGCGTTCCATTTCGCCGTCAACGACGTGCGGCCGTCGCTGGTGCGCATCGAGGCCGACGAAGCCACCTACAACCTGCATATCCTCGTGCGGTTCGAGTTGGAGCGGGCGCTGTTGGACGGCGATCTCCAAGCGGCCGATCTGCCGGGCGCGTGGAACGAAAAGTATCAGAAATATCTCGGCATCGTCCCGCCCGACGACGCCAGCGGCGTCTTGCAGGATATCCACTGGAGCGCCGGATTGATCGGCTATTTTCCCACCTATGCGCTGGGCAATATCTATGCGGCCCAGCTTTTCGCCCGGGCGAAGGCCGATCTGGGCGATCTCGAGCGGCTTTTGGCCCGGGGCCAATTCCGACCGCTCTTGGAGTGGCTGCGCGAAAAGGTCCATCGCCACGGACAGCGTTACATGCCAAGAGAGTTGATCGAACGGGCCGCCGGCAGTCCGCTTTCCGCCCGGCCTCTGGTCGAACACCTGCGCGCGACGCTTGGGCCGCTTTATGGACTGAGCCAGTAAATTTGTCGGCGAGTTCACGCGAGATTCTTCGCCGTGATCCGAATGACAGACGCCCCGTGGACGCTTGTCTCGAAGCGTCAAGCGGCGTATCCCTTGGGATGCTTCTGAAACCATCGCCATGCCGTGGCCACGATGGCGTCGATCTCGGTATAGCGGGCCGACCAGCCCAACTCGCGGCGAATTTTGTCGGCGTTGGCAAATAGCACAGCCGGATCGCCCGGACGGCGCGGGCCGTACTCGATCGGAATGTCGAGGCCCGTTACCCGGCGTGCGGAGTCAATGACCTCTTTGACCGAGTAGCCCCGCCCGATGCCCAAGTTGTAAAAACGCGCGTCGCCGGGCCGCAGGGCCTGCATGACGGCAATGTGCGCGGCGCAAAGGTCCTCGACGTGGACGTAATCGCGTATGCAGGTGCCGTCCGGCGTGGGATAGTCCGTGCCGAACACCGTCACTTTTTCGCGCCGGCCAAGCGCCGCCAGCAGCAGCACGGGAATCAGGTGCGTCTCGGGATCGTGATCCTCGCCCAACGAGCCGTCGGCCGCACAGCCCGCTACGTTGAAATAGCGCAGCGCTGCGAAAGCGAAAGCGCGGTCGGAGGCCGCATAGTCGCGCAACACCCGCTCGACGCACCATTTCGACCAGCCGTAAGGATTGATCGGCGACTGCCGCATTGTTTCAACGATCGGCGTCGTCTCCGGCTCGCCGTAGGTGGCACAAGTCGAGCTGAAGACCATCCGCTTGACGCCCGCGGTCTTCATCGCCTTCAACAGGCTGATCGTGCCGGCGGTGTTGTTGTCGTAATACGCCAGCGGGTCCGTGACCGACTCGCCCACATAGGCCAGCGCGGCGAAGTGCATCACGCAGTCGATGCGGTTTTCAGAAAGCGTTTTTGAGAGCGTTTCGGTATCGGCCAGGCAGGTTTCGACGAACGTCGCTCGGGAATCGACCGCCGCGGCATGTCCCCGATAGAGATTATCGACGGCCACGACGCAGTGTCCGGCGTCGAGCAACTGTTTGACGGCATGCGAGCCGATGTATCCCGCCCCGCCGGCGACCATGACGTTCATCATTTCTCCTTTTACATCCTGATGGTCCTATTTCAACGTGTCGGTGCTGCTGTTGTCAACCCCGCGGCGGACATCGGCGTGCTTGTCGAAAAACGCAGAACGGACTATGCTATGGCAACCCCAGTCCCTAGCCCCGAGCCCCCAGTCCCTAGCCCCTCCCATGCCCATCGTCGTCACCGGAGCTTATGGCCAACTTGGCGGAGAAATGTGCCGGCAGCTCGGCGCGGCAGCGATCCCTTTGGATATCGACACGCTCGATCTGACCGACGGCCCGGCCGTGGTCGATCGGATGCTTTCGCTAAAGCCCGAGGCGATCATCAACTGCGCCGCCTACACGCAAGTTGACAAGGCCGAAAGCGACGCGGAGCGATGCCGGGCCGTCAACGCGACGGCGGTCGAGCATCTGGCCCGTGCGTGCGGCCGGCTCGATTGCCCGTTGGTGCAAATCAGCACCGACTACCTTTTCGGCGCTGTATGCACCCAACCGCGGCCGTGGCGCGAGGACGATCCGCTCTCGCCGCAAGGCGTCTACGCACGAACCAAGCTCGAAGGCGAACAGGCCGCCGCGCGGCATCCGAAACACTTGATCGTTCGCACCTGCGGGCTGTACGCCCGGCCAAGCGATCCGCGGGCGGCGAACTTCGTTCGCACGATGCTCCGCCTCGGCGCGACGCGATCGGAACTGAACGTGGTGGCTGACCAGTGCTGCACGCCGACCTATGTGCCGCACCTAGCCCAAGCGATTTTGTTTCTGGTGGGTGCGTCCGGCGGTCGGCCGGCCTCTTGGGGCGTTTATCACGTGACCAACACAAGCCAGACCACATGGCGCGACTTTGCTATCGAGATATTTCGCCAGGCGGCGATGTCGGTTGCGGTCCGACCGATCAGCACGGCCCAGTACGGCGCGCCGGCGCCGCGGCCATCGTACAGCGTGTTGGACACGTCGGCCTACCATCGTCTCGGCGGCCCGCCGATGCCCGACTGGAAAGCTGCCCTAGCCGAATATTTTACAGAGTGGAAACAGCTACAATCTCAGTGTGCCTGCTCCCTGACCCCTGACCTCTGACCTCTGGTCCCTCCCATGTCCACTCCAAAAATCGCCCTGATTACCGGCAGCGGCAAACGCCGCGTCGGCCATGCCGTGGCCCTGGCGCTGGCCGAGCGCGGCTACGACATTGCGGTCCACTACAACCGCTCGGCCGACGAGGCCCGCGAGTCCGTGGCGCAACTGGAGCAAACGGGCGTCCGCGCCGCGGCGTTTCAGGCCGATCTGGCCGACGAGGTTCAGGTCGCCCGACTGTTCGACGACGTACTCGCCCGGTTCGGCCGGCTCGATGTGCTTGTCTGTGCGGCGGCCGTCTGGGAGCCGAAGCCGCTGGAAGACACAACCGCGGCCGACGTCCGCCGGCAGTTCGAGATCAACGCCTTGGGCACGTTTCTCTGCTGCCAGCGGGCAGGCTTGATGATGGTCGGCCAGCCCGAAGGCGGATCGATCACGACGATCGGCGATTGGGCCGTCGCCCGGCCGTATCCGAACTACGCCGCCTATTTCGCCAGCAAAGGGGCAATCCCTGCCATCACCCGCGCGCTGGCCGTCGAGCTGGCCCAGCGAAATACCGCCGTGCGGGTCAACTGCGTTCTGCCCGGGCCCGTGATGGTGCCCGACGATCTTGCCGAACACGAAGTGAAGGGCGCCATCGCAGGCACCCTTCTAAAACGTCTCGGCCGGCCCGAAAACGTCGCCCAGGCGGTGGTGTTTTTCGCAGAAAACGACTACGTGACCGGCGTCTGTCTGCCGGTCGACGGCGGGCGTACCGTCGCCGGCGGAACCTAACCCCCGTCGAGGACGTAGCGGATTTCCCGCGTCTGCGTTCGCGACCGTGCTAAACTTTGGCGTGGACATTCTGCGCGTTTGTAGACTGCGTCGGGTGAGGTCATGTCCCGCTATTGTACGGGCTTTACGTTGATCGAAGTGCTGATCGTGGTCGTGATCGTCGCCGTATTGGCCGGCGCAATCATCCCTCGTTTCTTGAACACCGCCGACGACGCCAAGGCCAGCTCGCTGACGCACAATCTGGCCGTGGTCGAAACCCAGATCGAGTTGTATCGCGCGCAGCACCTCAATTCTTATCCCTCGATACAGGAAAACGCCCTGCCGCAACTGACCCGCGCGACGAACGCCGCCGGCGAGATCGGCACGGCCGGCCCGCAGTATCCCTTCGGCCCCTATCTGCTCGAACCGCCGATGAATCCCTACGACGGCAGCACAAAGGTTACGCCCGTGGCCGCGCCCGGCCAAAAACCCACCGCACCAGTCGGCGCGCTCGGCGGCTGGCAGTACGACGCCAGCAACGGCGCCCTCTGGCCGAACAACGCGGAGTGGTATCGGTAGGAGTGGCTAGTGGTTAGTGGTTAGTGGCTAGTGGTTAGTGGAGAGGGAAGAGTGGAGAGGGGAGAGGGGAGAGAGAGGGCTTAGCCTGCCCTTTCGTCTGTCCGCTTCCACGATAGCCACACTCATTAGTCGTCCCTGAAAAAGTCGGTCCTGGCGATTTTGTGATTGGCGGGGGTGGA
>CAYMQL010000192.1:0-5656 GCA_964392255.1 uncultured Planctomycetaceae bacterium
TGCTGCGTTGTGACGGATTCGTGCTGCGATCCGTGCGGCAGCCCGTGTTGCAGCCCGGCTGTGTCGGCCCCCGTGCCGGTTCGCTAGCCTAAGCGACTGCGAGATATTGCCTCCCGGCAAACCAAAGTTCATCGCGAGTCGGCCGCGCCGTCCAGGGCGCGTCCGACCGCGATGGACGCCGGGTCGCGCCAATTCTGCCAAAGACGCTTTGCCCGCAGCAGTTGGCTGCGCAACGCCCACGGCGGAAAGTGGCTGAACCGGAGTATCGGCAGCAGCCGCGTCTGGAAGTGCCGCTTGCTTGGCAGCGAGCCTACGCCCATGTCGTAAATGCGGTCGCCGCGGGCAAAACTGTCGTGCAGGGTGCGCGCCAGCAGGATGTTGCCCGTTCCCTCGCGGCAGCATTGGGCGTCGTAGCCGCGTCGCAGCCCGTAAACATAGCCGCCGGCGTGATAGCCGTAGATAAAGGCCGCCGGTTTGCCATCGAGCAGCAGTAGGTTCAGATCGACGGCGCCCGCCGCCGAGGCGGCTTCGTGGGCTTCGCGAAGAAAGCTGCGCACGGCTTGGTGGGTGAGCGTTGTGCCGTTGGCGGCGCCGGCCTGCCAGCTTTCGCGCGCGATTGCTTCGCACGCTTCGTAAAGGTCCCATCGCGGCGAGGCTTCGCCATGCGCTGCGCCGAGGGGGCGGAAACGAACGTAGCTGACTTCGCCCTGCTCGGCGAGCCGCTGCTCGGCATGTCGAAATCGCCGCAGCCACGCGCCTTTTCGAGCTGACCAATACGATTCCCACGTGCCGTCTAAATCGACCGCTGCGGCGCGATCCCACACCGTGGCATAGGCCGGAAAGCCCGCGGCGTGCAGCGCATCGAGAGCGTCGGCCGGATTTGTGCCCGGGGCGCCCTGCCACCGCAGTTCGAGCATATCCCAGTCGCGCGGGCTGTTTCGGATGCGGTCCAGGCTGGCGACGAGCGTTTGTTTCGGGTTGGGACCGATCGGTCCGTAAAACGAGCCCCAGCCATGCAGCGGAAACGTCAGCACGCGGATGCGCCCCGCGCGCGTGGGCTCGGTCCGGAGGACAAGCGGCAGAATGCCGGTTGTGCGGTCCTGATCGAGCACGACGAGCACGCGCAGCTTTTGGCCTTGGCCGAAGTGGCGCCAGTAGATTTCCAACCATTCGAGCGACTGGAAAAAGCAGCCGCCGGGCGTATGTTGAAGCAGCTCGGCCCACGCCTGACGAAACGGGGCGAGGCGATCGATTTCGTGGAATTTCAGCACTTCGGGCATAAACAAAGGTAGTTTACGAACGGGCCGTCGGAGCGGCAAAGGGGACTGTCCCCTGCCGTCGGGCGGCTGCACTTGTCAAAACCGGCCGCGGCCCCTTATGATGGCCGATCGTTGAGGGAACGCCCGGGGGCAATCGAACGAAAAGGACCGAACATGCCAAAAACTGAAGTTAAGATGCCTTATAAAGTCGCCGATCTTTCGCTGGCCGATTGGGGGCGGAAGGAAATTCAACTGGCCGAACGTGAGATGCCCGGCCTGATGGCCTTGCGGCGCAAATACGGCAAGACCCAACCGCTGGCCGGCGCTCGGATCGCGGGCTGTCTGCACATGACCATCCAGACGGCCGTGCTGATCGAGACGCTGAAAACACTCGGGGCCGAGGTCACCTGGAGCAGTTGCAACAAGTTCTCGACCCAAGATCACGCCGCCGCGGCCATTGCCGCTGCCGGCGTGCCCGTCTACGCCTGGAAGGGCGAGACCGACGCCGACTACGATTGGTGCATCGAGCAGACGCTCTATTTTCCCGACGGCCAACCGCTGCAAATGATCGTCGACGACGGCGGCGACTTGACCGCAATGGTCCACGGCCCGAAGTATCGCCACCTGTTGTCCGGTCTGCGCGGCCTTTCGGAAGAAACCACCACGGGCGTGCATCGCCTTTACCAGATGCACGAGCGGGGCGAGCTGGCCGTGCCGGCGATGAACGTCAACGACTCGGTCACGAAGAGCAAGTTCGACAACCTTTACGGCTGCCGCGAGTCGCTGGCCGACGGCATCAAGCGGGCAACCGACATCATGGTGGCCGGCAAGGTCGTCGTGATCTGCGGCTACGGCGACGTTGGCAAGGGCTGCGCCCACTCGATGAAGTCCTACGGCGCCCGGGTGTTGGTGACCGAGATCGATCCGATCTGCGCCTTGCAGGCGATGATGGAGGGCTACGAGGTGGTTACGATGGAAGAGGCCGCCCCGCAAGGCAACATCTTCGTCACCGCCACCGGATGCCGCGACGTAATCCGGGCTGAACACATGAAGCAAATGCCCGAGGACGCCATCGTCTGCAACATCGGCCACTTCGACCTTGAGATTGACGTGGCCGGGCTGCACGCCATCCCGGGCGTCAAGCTGGTGAACATCAAACCGCTGGTGGACCGCTACACGCTGCCCAGCGGCCGCTCGATCATCCTGCTGGCCGAGGGCCGGCTGGTGAACCTGGGCTGCGCCACCGGACATCCGTCGTTTGTGATGTCCAACTCGTTCACCAACCAGGTTCTCGCCCAGATCGCCTTGTGGACCGAGCCCGAAAAATATCCGGTCGGCGTCTACACGCTGCCCAAACACCTCGACGAAGAAGTCGCCCGGCTGCACCTCGAACAACTCGGCGGCAAGCTCACAAAGCTCACCCAGCCCCAGGCCGAGTATCTCGGCGTCCCGGTGACCGGCCCGTTCAAGCCGGAGTATTATCGGTACTAATGAGGCTCGGGACTCGGGACCGGGGGCTCGGGATGGAGAGCCCCGAGTCCCGAGACCCGAATCCCCAGCCCCTATCCTCACATGCCCGAAATCCAAGCCTTCCGTGGAATCCGCTACAACCTGGGCCGCGTCGGCTCGCTGGCCGACGTGGTCACGCCGCCGTATGACGTGATCGGGCCGGAGCTGCAAGACCGCTTTTACAAGCAGCACCCGCAGAACTTCATCCACATCGACCTGAACCGGATCGAGCCGGCCGACGACGACGAGGTGAACAATCGCTACACCCGGGCCGCGCGGTTCTACAAGCAGTGGCGCGACGAGGGCGTGCTGGTGACCGAGGCCGACCCGGCCGTCTATGTCTACCACCAGGAGTTCAGCTACGCCGGCACGACGTATGTCCGCCGCGGCTTTATGGCCCGGCAGCGGGTGACGCGGTTCGGCGAGGGCCAGGTCTTCCCGCACGAAGAGACGCTGCCGGCGGCCAAGGTCGATCGGCTGATGCTCACCGTAGTGACGAAGGCGAACCTCAGCCCGATCTTCGGCCTGTATCCCGACCCGGATTGCGAAGCCCAAAACCTGCTCGAATCGGCCGTGGCCGACAAGACGCCGCTGGTGGCGACCGATCACTTGGGCGTGGTCCATCGCCTTTGGCCGCTTACGGACGTGGCCGCAATCGCGAAGCTTTCGGCCGTGATGGGCCCAAAGCCGATCTTCATCGCCGACGGCCATCACCGCTACGAAACCGCTTGCAACTACCGCCAGCAGGTCTACGACAGCGGCTTTCTCTCGGCCGAGCATCCGGCCAACTACACGCTGATGATGTGCGTGGCGATGGACGATCCGGGCCTGATCGTGATGCCCACGCACCGGCTGTTCCGCGGCATTCCTGCAATGACCGCCGACGAACTGGCCGGGAAACTCGCGCCGTGTTTCACGACCCGGCCGGCCGGCCAAGGCCCCGATGCGGCGCCAAGCGTCTGGGAAGACATCGAGACCGGCGGCAGCCAGAACGCCATCGGGCTGTATACCCAGAAGGACGGCCGCTGGCTGATCGCCAGCCTGACCAACGCCGGAAAAGCCCGCATGGCCGAAGTGGCCAAAGACCATAGCGAGGCCTGGCAGTCGTTGGGCGTCAGCCTGCTGCACCGGCTGATTATGGACGACCTGTTGGGCTGCAAAGAACTGCCGAAGCCGACCTACGTTCATCTTATCGAGGAAGTGGTCGACGGGCTGCGAACCGGCGAGTATCCGCTGGCGGCCGTCGTGATGCCGGCCACGGTCGAAGACGTCCGCACGATCAGCATGGGCGGCGAGCGGATGCCCGCCAAGAGCACCTATTTCTATCCAAAACTGCTCAGCGGTCTGGTGATCAATCCGCTGGAGTGAGAGCGGGGCTCGGGGTTCAGAATGCCGGTTTAGCCGCCGTGTCCACGCGGCGGTCCCATTCGGGGAATGTCCCCTATCGCCCCCGGTTCCACGTGAAACCGTTTTTTCAATCTGCGCGTTCCGCGTGAAACGGGCAGCTTGCGGCGATTGGCGGTTCCACGTGAAACGTAGCGAGATGACTCTCCCATCAATAACCAGCACTCCCTTTGTTCTTTCCACTCTCCCATCTCCACTCGCCACTCGCCAGAAAACTGCCATTCCCTCCCCGACCAACTCCCTGCTAGAATCCGCGCGGATACTGGCTTGCATTTCTCAGCACCGTTTAGCCGGCGGGCTTGCCCGCCGCGGTTTGGATCGCAACATATTGCCACACACGGCGGGCAAGCCCGCCGGCTAAACAAAACACCGTGTTGGACTTTTTCCCCGCGCGGTCAGAATGTGGGCAAGTTGCGCTTCATACCGGCAAGGAGGCCGCAAGTGGTTCGGGTTTTTTGCGTGGCCAATCAGAAAGGCGGCGTCGGCAAAACGACGACTGCCGTCAATTTGGCCGACGGCCTGGCGCGGTCCGGCGCAAAAACCTTGCTAGTCGATCTCGATCCGCAGTGCAATGCCACCAGCGGACTCGGCCGCCGACCGACCGCTCGCCATCCGCTGATCCATTGCACGCCGATCCGCCAGGAAGCGGTCAAAACCGATGTTCCGCAGCTCGATCTGTTGCCGGGCACCCGAAGTTTTCGCGATGTCGAGCTGCTTACGCGCGACGATCCAAAACACTCGGCCCGATTGCGCGAGTACCTGACGACCGGATTGAACGCCTATGATTTCGTGTTGATCGACTGCCCGCCGTCGCTCGGACCGCTTACGGAAACGGCGTTAAGCAGTTCATCTGAGGTATTCATGCCTATCCAATGTGAGTATTTTGCAATGGAAGGGCTCACGCAGATGATCGAAGTGATTCGCGACGTGATGCAGCGCGAACCCGGCCGCCTCCAGTTCGGCGGCATCGTGCTGACGATGTACGACCCCACGTTGGAGCTGACGCGCGAGGTCGAGGCCGAGGTTCGCGATTTTTTTGGCGAGATTGTTTTTCAGACGGTCATCCCGCGCGACGTCGCCGTTTCCGAGGCGCCCAGCCACGGGAAGTCTGTCATCGATTACGAGCCTCGTTCGCGCGGAGCTCGGGCTTACATAGAACTTTGCAGGGAGGTGCTTGATTATGAATAAAGAACGACGACTTGGACGCGGCCTCGAAGCGTTACTCGGCCAACTTTCGATACGCAACGAGCCGCATCCGCCGGAGCAACAAAACCCGACCGCCCCGGCCGAGACTCCGACGGCGGCCCCGAATGTCTTGCCAGCGGCGCCGTCGGCCGAATCGCTGTTCCGGCTCGACATGCCCCATGCCTCGGCCGGCCAGTTCGGGGGCCAGCCGCATCACGCGCCGGCAATCATCGCGCAGCCCGCCGAAGCTGTGTATACGACCCAAAACGAAGCAGCCGCTCCGCCGCGCGTCGATGTGC
>CAYMQL010000193.1:0-5635 GCA_964392255.1 uncultured Planctomycetaceae bacterium
ACCGTCGTTGCAGATCCACCACTTGTTTACTGCTGGATTTTTGCGCGGCTTGATCCGATAGACGCGGTCCTGATTCTCCTCGATCCAGATCGAGCAGCCGGTCGAGCAGCCGGTGCATACGCCCGGATGCCGGCGCAAGAACCAAACCCGCTGCCGGTATAAAAAGTCCTTGTCGCCCAGCGCGCCGACCGGGCAGAGATCGACCACGTTGCCCGACAGCTTGTTGTTCAGCGGAAAACCGGGCACGACGTCGATTTCCTCATGCGTTCCGCGGCCGACGAACATCAGTTCGCGCGTGCCGCTGATTTCGGCCGTAAATCGCACGCACCGGCTGCACAACACGCAGCGGTCGACAAAGAGCGTCACGTCGCCGATGTCGCGCCGCCGGCTGGTGAACGGCCGCAAGTCGGCCCGGCGCTCCGGCTGGCCGTAGCGATAGTGGTAGTCTTGCAAGGTACACTCGCCGGCTTTGTCGCAGATCGGGCAGTCGATCGGGTGGCGCAGCAGCAGCCCTTCTTCGACCATCGCCCGGGCGCGGGCCACCTTCTCGCTATTAGTGACGATCACCATATTGTCCGCGACCTGCGTGTTGCAGGCCGGCGACAGCTTTTGCTGCATCGTGATCTGGCCGGTCTTGGGATCGCGCGTGCCCAGTTCGACCAAACACATGCGGCAACTGCCCACGACCGATAGACCGGGATGCCAGCAATAGTGCGGAATCTTGACGCCCGCCAATCGCGCAGCCTCGATCGCATTCATCCGCTGCCCGGCGGGTATTTCGATCTCGCGGTTGTCGATCAGGATGTGCATGGCGGGCAGTGGTTAGTGGTTAGTGGTTAGTGGTTAGTGGTTAGTGGTTAGTGGGCCGACGTTCCGTCGGCCGCTAAACAAATCATCAATCATCAATCATCAATCATCAATCATCAATCATTCCCTCTCCCCACTCCACACCGGCTCCGTCGCCGCATACCCTTGTGGATTCGTGCGTTGGATATACTCCTCGAACTCGCCGCGAAACTTCCGAATGGCGGTCTTGATGGGCCACGCGGCACCGTCGGCCAGGCCGCAAATCGTCGTGCCGGGAATTATGCCGATCGAATCGCCGATCTCCAACAGCAGGTCGAGGTCTTTGAGTCGTCCTCGTCCGGCTTTGATCCGATCTATCATTTGCAAGGCCCACTGCGTGCCCTCGCGGCAGGGCGTACACTGGCCGCAGCTTTCGTGGGCGAAAAAACGGCAACTGTTGTGTAAAAAGTCGACGATCGAACTGTTTTCGTCCAACACCGCGACGCAGGCCGTACCCAACCCGAGGCAGCCGACCCGCGCCGGGGCGGAAAAATCAAGCGGCGTGTCCAGTTCGGCCTCGGTCATCAGGCCCGTGCTCAATCCGCCGGGCACAACGGCCTTTACGCGGCGGCCGCCGCGCACGCCGCCGCCGAAATCCTCGATCAGCCGGCGCACGGTGATACCCAGCGGGGCCTCGTAGCAGCCGGGCCGGTTCACATGGCCGCTTAGGCCGAACAGTTTTGGCCCAAAGCTGCCGGGGTCGCGTGGATTGTTCGGCTCGGGCGGCGTGCCCACCGAACGGAACCACGCCGCGCCGCGCTCGACGATGTGTTTCACGCAGGCGAGCGTTTCGACGTTGTTGACCACCGTAGGTTTGCAGAACAAACCCTCGACGGCCGGAAACGGCGGTTTGATTCGCGGCCACGCCCGGCGTCCTTCGAGACTCTCGATCAGGCCGGTTTCTTCGCCGCAGACGTAAGCCGCCGCACCGCGATGGATGTAAACGTCGAGTGAAAATGCGCTGCCGAGGATGTTTCGGCCCAGCAGTCCGGCGGCGCGGCACTCGTCGATGGCGGCCTGCAACCGTTTCAGGCACATCGCATATTCGTAGCGAAGATAAATGTATGCCGTGTTCGCGCGGGTTGCGTAGCAACTCAACATGATTCCTTCGAGCACCTGATGCGGATCGCCCTCGATCTGGACGCGATTGACGAACGTGCCGGGCTCGCTTTCGTCGGCATTGACGCAGAGATAGACGGGCCCGGGATGATCTTTGGGCAGGAACGACCACTTCAGGCCGGTGGGAAAACCGGCGCCGCCGCGTCCGCGCAGCCCGCTCGACTTGACCAGTTCGAGCACATCGCCCGGCGACATTTCCTTTAGCGCGCGCCGCAACGCTCGATAGCCGCCGCCCGCCTCGTAGACGGCCAGGGTATGGCTATCGCGTTTGTGGATGTTCGCCAGAAGGACGGGTTCGAAGTCCATAGTGGCTAGTGGCTAGTGGTTAGTGGCTAGTGGTTAGTGCAAGCTAATTTGTTTAGCCGCCGCGTCCACGCGGCGCTTTTGCTGCCCAGCCATTTTTCTTACTCCCAACTGTTAATCAACTCGTCGATCTTCTCTTTTGTCATTTCGCCGTGCAGCGTGTCGTTCACTAGCACGGCCGGGGCTTGGTCGCACGCGCCCAGACACTCGACTGCCTCGACCGTCACACGGCCGTCGGCGGTGGTTTCGCCCGGCTGAATGCCGAGCTTCTGACAGAGGTGTTCCAACAGTTCTTCGCCGCCGCAAGCGGCGCAGGTGAACGACCGGCAGACCCAAACGCGATATTTTCCTTGCGGTTTCTCTTGCTTGAAGAAGCCGTAAAAGCTCAACGTGTCCTGAACTTGGGCCGGGGCCAGTTCAAGCAGTTCTGCAAGCTCGACGACCGCCGCCGGCGGCACGTAGCCCAGCTTGTCGTTAATCAGATGGAGCGCCGGCAGCACGACCGCTTGCGCGGTTGGATAGCGCGGCCGAAGCTCGTCGATCTGTCGACACAAATCATCGTTCAGCAGGCGCTCGTTCGCACCTTGGCATTCATCCTTCATCCTTTATCCCTCATCCTTCCCGTCTATCGATCCAACTCCGCTGCAATGATGTTCAGACTTCCCAGCACCGCCACCACGTCGCTCAGGGTATGGCCGCGAATCAAATGCGGAAACAGCGCAAAGTTGATGAACGACGGCGGGCGGCACCGGGCGCGATAGGCCCGGGGCGTGCCGTTGCCGACCAGGTAAAACCCCAACTCTCCGTTCGGGGCCTCGGTCGCACAGTAGATTTCCTCACAGGGCGTCGGAAACCCCCGGTTGGTCATCACCAGTTCAAAGTGTGAAATCAAGCCCTCGATGGTCGAGAAGACTTTACCCTTGTGCGGCAACACCGCCCGGGCATCATCCCCGATGTTCACCGGCCCTGTGGGCATGTTTTCGATTGCCTGATGGATGATCTTGATGCTCTCGCGCATCTCGCCCATGCGGACCAGATATCGGGCGAAACAGTCGCCGGCCTCGGCGCAGCAGACGTTGAAATCGAAATCCGGATAGGCCAAATACGGCTCGTCTTTGCGCAGGTCGCGGGTGACGCCGGCGGCTCGGGCGACCGGCCCGCTGCAACTGCGGTTGATCGCCTCGGCTCGGGTCAAAACGCCCACGCCGCGCATCCGATTGACGAAAATCCGGTTGCGAATCAGCAGCCGATCCATGTCGTCGAGGGCTTTGGGAATCTCTTTCAAGAAGTCGCGGATCATCTGGATCGCCTTGGGCGAGGCGTCGTGCAGCAATCCGCCCACGCGGGTGTAGCTGTTGGTAAACCGCGCGCCGCAAAGGGCCTCGAAGATGTCGTTGATCTGCTCCCGCGGGTTGAAGGCGTAGATGAAATGCGTAAACGCGCCCGTATCGAGCCCCATCGCCCCCAAACACAACAGATGATCGGAAATGCGCGACAACTCGCTGACAATCACGCGGATATACCGGCACCGCGGCGGCGTCTCGATGCCCAGCAGCTTCTCTACCGCCAGATGCCAGGCTACGTTGTTCGCCATCGGCGAGACGTAATTCATCCGGTCGGTCACCACAACGTATTGATTGTAGTCGAGATGCTCGCCCAGCTTCTCGAAGCCCGAATGCAGGTAGCCGATGTCGGGCATGGCGTCGACCACCACCTCGCCGTCGAGCTTCAACACCAACCGCAACGTCGTATGCGTGGCCGGGTGCTGCGGACCGAAATTGATCGTCCACAGGTACGGCTGCGGCTCGTCGTGGGCAAGGTCGCCGGGTTGAAATAGGGCGGTCAGCGGCATTGCGGATTCCTCGTGGGCCAATGACGAAGCTCGAATGACGAATGACGAATAGGAGGAGATGTCTGAACTTCGTCATTCGTCATTCGTGCTTCGTCATTTCCTTGTCTCATCCATCGGCCCTTGTAATTACGGGAAAATTGTGCCTCTCGCCGCGGCCTTGCAACGGATAGTCCTTCCGCAGCGGATGGGCCGCGAACTCCTCGGGCAGCACGATCCGCCGCAGGTCGGGGTGGCCGGCAAAGTGGACGCCGAACAGGTCCCACACCTCGCGCTCCAGCCAATTCGCACCCTCCCACAGCTCAACCACCGACGGCACGGTCGGCTCGGGATCGTTCACAAAACACCGCACCGTTAGCCGCTGGTTCGTCTCGGTATTGGCCAGCAGATACACCAGCCCGAAACGGTCCTTGGCGCCGGGATAGTCTAAATAGTCGACGCAGGTCACGTCGACCAGCAAATCGAACCCGTGCCTCTCTTTGAGCGTCCGCAACACGTCCAGCAGCGACTCGACCGGCGCAACGACCCGCGTTTGCCCGCGGAATTCGCTCGCGGCCAAGCCGGAGAATGCAGCCTGAAGTTTTTCGACGGTGTGTGCAGACGTCATGTTTTGTGCTCTTGGGCCTCACAAGCGGCGATTGTTCGGACGTAAGCTTGTGTCCAGGGACATACGGCGATGCAAACGCCGCAGAAGGTTTCCGATATGCCCGTTCTCCGCAAGGCAATTTCCCGGGCCATACGCCGACAGACGGAAGCGTTGAAGAAATTGTCTCGCTGTCTACCTTGAATCCAGTTTTCGCCTGCCGCTGCGTGGGCGGGACACGCATCGACGCATGTTCGACAGTCGCCGCACCGCGACTGCACAACGGGTGTACCCAACGTAAGCGGGGCATCGGTCAGCACGCGATTCAATCGGATTGCCGAGCCAAACCGTTCGTTCACCAACAAGGCACACTTGCCGATCCAACCCAAGCCGGCAAGGGTTGCGACTGTCTTGTGAGGAAGCGGGGTTGAATTTGTGGCCGCGTCAATGCCCTCGTCTGTCGCCGCGGAGCTGATCGCCCTGAAACCGCGACTTTCAATCAGACTGGCTGTTGCTAAGCTGAGTTCGCCGAGCAGCGCGTTGATCCTTTTATACTCGGCGTGGTACTCCTGCGTAGGACCATCCTTGATTTCTGCCGTAATCTCCGGAGTTAGCGCAACAGCGAAGCTGACGGCCCGCGGCAGATCGTGCCGCACCGACGCTGGCAAGGAACGGAGGTCTGCAAAGCCTATAAGACTAGCGCCGCCCGTTTCCAGGATTTCAGAGATTTCGTCAGAAAGCGTCATCCGCATTCCACTTTTTCAAAGGTCGGGTGAAATCGCGCCTTTCGTCTCCCGCTCCTTCTACTGCAACGCCCGCGGCGGTCCCTGGCGTGCGGGCGACTGAAACTCGCGGCAGAACATCGTGCCTTCGCGCTGAATCTTCTCCTGCAAATCGACGATCGCCTGAATCAGTTGCTCGGGCCGCGGCGGGCA
>CAYMQL010000194.1:0-5603 GCA_964392255.1 uncultured Planctomycetaceae bacterium
AACAGCCCCTGGAATTGTGGTCGCATATCAAAGCACTTTCCGGGGGCTTTTAGCCCCCGGCTATCCCCTGACCTCTGATCCCAGCCCCCCATGTTGCCCCGAATTATCGGCGAACACCCCCTGGCCAAGGACGCGAACGGGAAACTAAAGTCCCGCATCGCCACGGTGTTCCCCTACGGCAACACGATCGTCACCCTGCCGGGCATCCATGCCACGCAGCGGATGGCCTACGTCGACTTCTTGGGCCAGCAGCGGATGGAGCTGGGCCTCGGGCCGCTTACGCGCGAAGAAACCATCGCCGAGTGGCGCAATTCCGTCGACCTTATTACGGAGGACGACTGTATTTTGATCCGGCCCGATCCGGACAACATGGAGTTGGCCTTCGGGGCCGACGAGTTGTTGCAACAGGTGGCCCCGAAACACCGGATCAAGTTCCTCCTGGTTCGCAACGAAAAGGTGCGCAACGCGATCAAGCAGCGGGGCGAGTGTTGGCGCATCAGTCCGCTGCCCAAGACGGCCGAAGAAATGCGGCAGATGATCGCGACCTCCAAGATCGGCATTCATGGCAGCGAGCTTTACTACTACAGCAAGGCCACCGGCACGCGTTTCCTCAGCTACGAAGGCTTTGCCCGCCTCGGCGGCCTCGACGACGAGGCGTTGCGCCGCCATTTAGCCGAAATTCGCGAGTTTTCGGCCGGAATCAACCGGCACGGCCACCCTGAAGTGGCCTTTTTCATGGCCGACAAGAGCTTTTCGAAAAACGATTTCGCCGATTGCGACTGCGCCGCGATGGACGCCGCGGCCCTGCGCAGTTTCTACGAGATTTTGCGTCGCAAATTCCACGACGCCGTTTCTCCCGACTGTCTGGAAGACAGCCTGGACAATCTTGAATGGCGCAATCGGATGTGCGCCGCCCTGATGGGCGAAGACGACAAGGCCGTTTCCGAGGAGTCGCTGCTGGGCCTCAGTTCCGAGTTTTTCATGCAGATCGAGTGGCTGCCCGGCGGACGCATCGACGAGGGCGAGTTGATTTTCGACGCCGCCTTTGAGCTGGTCGACGAGATCGACGATCCCGCGTTGCGGCGCCTGTGCGACGAAAAGTGCCGGGGCTTCATCTTCAACTTCGTCCGCGAGTTCGGCGACCTCGAATACGTCAACATCGGCCGCGTGACCGAATCGCTTTCGCACCGGCCCATGGCGCCGGGCCGCCGCGACGTTTACATCGCCGAAGTCAAACAGCGCGGCATGTCCAACGAAATCGTTAAGATCATCCGCATGCAGAAATGGGGCGTCCGCGAGCATCTCGACAGCGGAAAACGACTCCTGGACGCCATCATCGAAGCCGAGGAATACACCGAGTACATTCTCGACCGCCGGCTGGGATGCCGCCAATTGGGCATGAATCTGCCGTCGCAAACCACCGCCAAGCGCATCAGCGAACGCTACCTGGGCGCCCGGCGCGACATGCACGGCGAAGTTATCTGGTCGCCCTATTTTGAACGCGATTACATCCGCGGCATGGCCACCGACAAAATTCCGCCGCGCAAGCTGGCCGATCCGGCGTTTGCCGCAAGATTGGCCCGGCTGCTCGGCCACGCCGCCGCCCCGAATATGATCGTCGGCCGCTGCGACTTGCAAGGCCGCACCGTCTTCGACGACGGCGACGAAGTGGTCATCGAAAACGAGGCCGGTTTGCCCATCGAAATGGTCGTGGCCGATCAGATGGGCACCTTCGGCGACTACCGCAGCGACTTGGAGCATTTTGCCGCGGCATACGCCGAGCCGGTCAATCGACGCCTGCGCTTAGCGGCCGACCCCGGCGAGTTCACCGCTTTGTATATCGAAGGCTTCGTATCGCGTTTCGCAAAAATCCAATTGGAGTATCGCCGTCGCCAGCGGGCGTTCGACACCTTGTTCAAACACCGCCCCCGCGACGAGGCCGGCAGCTTCGCCTATCGCTGGGAATGCGTGCTCGATCGGCTGCGGCGCGCCGTCCCGCAAGTGCTGGGCAACCTGATCCGCAGCCAAATCGCGATCTCCTGACAACGCCCTTCCGCCCGCGAGTCGCCGAGCCCCTGTCGCGCCGTGCCTAATCCTCTCGCGCGGGGGGAGCAAATAGTCTTGCTTCCAGACGACGCATGCGGTTGCGGTGACATCCAGATGTCATGCCGACCGGCGAATGGCTTCGTCTGGCGAAAATTCTAGTCGGATTTTTGCAAAGTGGACTAGACATTACCAGGAATGGTACTACATTAGAGGGCATTCGCCTCCCTGTGCAGTTGCGGGCCGCTCGCAGATCGGGGGATCACGTGGGGCAAGGCTCTGTCTCTTCAATTCGGATCGACGAACCTCTTGCAATGCCGGCTGCAAATGCGCGCCTTGCGTCGGAAGTAGAACTGCTGCGCAGCATCGTTGACCGCCTGGAAGACGGCGTCGTCGTTACCTCGCAGTCGTCGAAATCGGCCGCGATTTCCGTATTGTACGCCAATCCGGCGTTTCTGGCGGCCTGCGGCGCGGCCGCCGGCGATTCCCCGGCGACGCCGGGCGAGAAACCAGACCTTTCCGAACTGCTTTTCAATGAGGGGGCGCTGGCCGCAAGTCTTTGCGAGGGCCATCGTAGCGACGGCGTCTTTTGGGCCGACGTCATCGTGCAACCCTCCGGCGGCGAACGGGCGGTCTGGCGGCTTCGGTCGGAGCCGCTTTGCGTTTCCGCGAGTCAGAGCGGGAACACGCACCGCGTCAATCTGGTGCGCGACGTTACCCGGCAAACGGCTCTGGAGGATGCGCTGCACCGGAACGAACGGTTGGCGAACATCGGCCTGCTGGCGGCGGGCATTGTCCACGAGATCAACAATCCCACCGGCTCGGCATTGCTGGCCGCCGAGACGGCGCTGAGCGCTTTAGACGATCCGGAATCGCGTCCGCGCGTCGCGGCCTGCTTGAAAAACATCGTCACTTCGCTCGAACGCTGCGGACGCATCGTGCGGTCGCTTTTGCGATACTCGCGCGAGGAGCCGGCGGAAAAGCAAGCGTGCAGCATTAACGACGTGGCCAGGCAGGTGATCGAGCTTTCCCGGTCGTATGCCGAGCAACGGGGCGCCGAGTTGCGCCTCGAGCTTGCTCCCGACGTGCCCTTGGCCCCGATGAATCCGCTCGAAATCGAGCTGGTGCTGGTGAATCTGATTCGCAACGCCGTCGAGGCCGGGGAGGGATGCGTCGCCGTGACTCTCCAGACGCAGCAAACTGAAAACAGCGTGCAGGCGACGGTCGCCGACACCGGCTGCGGCATGACCCCGGCGCAGCTCGCCCACGTTTTCGATCCTTTGTACACCACGCGGCGCGGATGCGGCGGCTCGGGGCTCGGCATGAGCATCGCGCAGCGCATTGTTCAGGCGCATGCGGGACGGATGGAGGTGCGAAGTCAACCCGATTGTGGAACGGCTGTCGTTATCGACCTGCCGATCGCCGCGGAACAACCGCCGGCGACGGAAGTCTAACTCACAGTTTTCACTACCGTTTAGCCGGCGAACTTGTTTGCCTCACATTTCAGAATGCAGGTTGACGCCACAACCACCCTTGGATGGAGAACTCCGTTATGAGCACTTCCGCAGCGTCCCCGCCCGGCACCGTCTTCGTCGTCGACGACGATCCACAGGTTTGCGAATCCCTCGGTCTGATGGTCAGCGGCGTCGGCCTTAGCGTCGAGACGTATCCGTCGGCCGAGGCGTTTCTCGACGGGTATTGCCCCGAGTCGGACAAGCCCAAATGCATGGTTTTGGACGTGCGGATGTCCGGCCTCAGCGGTTTAGGTCTTCAGCAGGCCCTGTTCGCCCAAGGCGAGACCATGCCCGTGATTATGATTTCCGGCTGCGCCGACATTCCGATGGCGGTGCAGGCCATGAGCGCCGGCGCCTTCGACTTTCTCGAAAAGCCGTTCAGCCGGAAGGCGTTGCTAAGCCGCATTCTCGAAGCCATTGATCGCGATTTGCAACGCCGGCGCAGGGTTTCGCAATGCGCCGACTTGCACGCGAGGCTCGACTCGCTTTCGCCCCGCCAACGCCAGGTGCTCGATCTTCTGATGGCCGGTAAGCATTCGAAGCAGATCGCCTCGACCCTGGGCATCGGCGAAAAGACCGTCGCCAAGCACCGCGCCGGAATCCTCGAAAAGCTGAACGTCGACAACGTCGTCTCGCTGGTACGCTTGATGAACGACGCGAACAAGTGATAGAATACGCGCCGGCCAATGCGGAGAACGGCGTAATGGGCGGCGCACGGCGCGTGATTCAGATCAACGATCAAGTGGTCGGCCCGCGGCCGCCGCGCACAAAGACCGTCCGCCCGCGCAAGCTGAGCGATTATCCCGGCTTGGCCCCGGCCCATCGCGATCTGGTCCGCAAGCTGGCCAGCCCGCTTCGGATGGGCCCGCCCGTTTGCGACGAACTGGTGGCCCTTGTGCAGCACGTCTTTACGGAAGAAGAGGCGGCGGTCGCACGGCATTTAGGCTTGTTGTCGGGCCGAAGCGCGGCCGATCTCGCCCGCTCGGAACATCGCACCGTCGAGGAGGTCCAGCCGGCGCTCGACCGGCTCAGCCGCGAGAAGCGGGTGATTGCCAGCGGTGGGGACGACGACGACCGCCGCTATCATCTGCTGCCGATCGTCCCCGGCATGTTCGAAATGTCGTTGATCAGCCACACGCCCGAGTCGCTGACCGACTGGCACCGCCGCTACATCGAACTGTTCGAGGCGCTTTGCGACACGGGCTTTCTGCTCGACTATCAAGGGCTGCAAACGCCGGCAGTCCGCTACCTGCCCGTGGGACGCGCGATCGAAGCCCAACCGATGGCGCTGCCGGCCGACCAACTTGAAGCCGTGTTCGACCGATACGATGTGTTCGGCGTCGGACAGTGCCAGTGCCGGTTGGCGATGCGCGCGGTCGGCAAAGGTTGCGACAAACCCTTGGGCAACTGCACCGTGATGGGCCGTTGGGCCGAAGGTGCCATCCGCGAAGGTTTCGTCCGCCAGGTCTCGAAAAAGGAGGCGATCGAGATCAAACGCGAGGCCGAGTCGCACGGCCTGGTTACGTGGATGATGAACGTTCAATCGGCCGCCAGCCAATGTTCGTGTTCGTGTTGCGGCTGTTGCTGCCACGCGCTGCGGTCGATCAACGAATTCAACGCCCCCGGCCTGATCGCCCCGCCGCATTTCGTGCCGCGGCTCGATCCGGCCAAGTGCGACTATTGCGGCCGCTGCGCGCTGGCTTGCCCGATGGGCGCCATCGTGGTCGACATGCGGCAAAAGACCTACCAGCGATTGCCCGAGCGTTGCATCGGCTGCGGGCTGTGCGTTCTGGCGTGCGATCAACGTCGGGCGCTGACGATGCAGCCGGTCGCCGATCCCGAGCCGCCCTATCGCAACTGGGTCTCGCTGTTGGCCCATGCGACACCCGGCACGCTGTGGAACTCCTGGAAACTCTGGTGGCAGCGGCGATCCGCCGATTGAAACGCAACTCGGCCCGATAAATATGTTCGATGTGCATTCTTGGTAGGGTGCGTGCTTGCACGCACCAATACGAATTTGCCCTAAAATCAGGTGCGTGCAAGCAC
>CAYMQL010000195.1:0-5603 GCA_964392255.1 uncultured Planctomycetaceae bacterium
TCGATTCGCCAGCATCAGGAGCACAATTCGTGCCGAACAGGATTGGGACAGTCCCTTTTTCGCGGACACGAAAATTGGGACAGTCCCTAATCTACGTACATTCCGGGGGCTGTTGGCCCCCGGCTGTTGTGTGCCGATTTCGAGGAACGTTTCGCCTTGCATCCGAAGAGAGGATCGCGGCATTTGACCTTTTGTCGCAGCGTCCCAACAATTCATCCGGACGCAGGACGTCCCGAAAATCGGCCGCACTTCATCCTGCGGCGCATTCGCTGTCGTGCAAGGAGTCGTCGCATGTTGCGTACAAGTCGGCGGTACACGGTTGCGATGATTTGCGCCGCGGCGGCGGCCGTCTTTGACGGGCCAACTTCCAACCAAGACCTCGCTGCGAAAGAGCCTCCCATGCATCCTTATTCACGTCGCATTGCGGCGCCGGAGTTTCCGGCGGGACTTTCGTGGATCAACGCGCCGCGGCCGATCGAGCTGGCCCGGCTTCGCGGCAAATTCGTGCTGTTGGATTTTTGGACCCTCGGTTGCATCAACTGCATGCACGTCATTCCCGAACTATTGCGGCTGGAGCAGGCATGGCCCAACGAGCTGGCGGTCATCGGCGTGCATTCGGCCAAGTTTGCACGCGAGCGGGAAAACCAGAGCATCGAGGAAGCCGTCCGCCGATACGGCGTCGAGCATCCCGTGCTGAACGACGCCGAGTTTACGGTTTGGAATCGCTACGGCGTTCAGGCGTGGCCGACCTTGGCGTTGATTGATCCCGAAGGTTACGTCGTTTGGGTCCACGGGGGCGAGGCGACTTTTGAGCAGCTCGACGCCGAGCTGCGAAGAGCCGCGCCCTACTACCGCGTTCGAGGCACGCTTCGGAACCAACCGCTTTCCTTTGGCCACGACCCGGCCAAGCCCGAGCCGGCCGCGCTGCATTTTCCCGGCAAGATTCTAGCCGACGCATCCGGCGGGCGGCTTTTCATCGCCGACAGCGGACAGAACCGCATTGTCGTAACCCGACTCGACGGCTCTTGGCTGACGACGATCGGCTCGGGCGACGCCGGGCGCGCCGACGGCGAATTTGCCGCCGCCCAATTCAATGCGCCGCAGGGCATGGCCCTCGACGGCGACTCGCTTTATGTGGCCGATACGCGAAACCATTTGATCCGCCGGGTCGATCTGGCCGGCCGCCGCGTGACGACCATCGCGGGCACGGGGCGGCAGAATCGAGGTGAGTTGCCTTTTGGCGGCCGCAAAAAGCCGCTGACCACCGCGCTGAGCAGCCCGTGGGACCTGTGGATTCACGACGCGATACTGTACATTGCGATGGCCGGGGTCCACCAAATATGGTCGATGCCGCTCGACGGGTCGAGCCTCGGCGTTTACGCCGGCAACGGCCGCGAGGACATCGTCGACGGGCCGCTGCGGCCGCGACGCGCTTACGAACTCGGCTACGCCTCGTTCGCGCAGCCCAGCGGGTTGGCCTCCGACGGAAGTTGGTTGTTCGTGGCCGACAGCGAAGGCAGCTCGATTCGCGCGGTTCCCTTCGATCCGAAACGCAAGGCAACCACCGTCGTCGGTACGGCCGACCTTCCGTCGGCTCGGCTGTTCACGTTCGGCGACGTTGACGGCCGCGGTGCGGACGTGCGATTGCAACACCCGTTGGGCGTCGCCTTCTACGACGGCAAACTCTACGTCGCCGATACGTACAACAACAAAATCAAGACGATCGATCCGGCCACGGGCGACACGCAAACGCTAGCGGGCAGCGCGGCGCCGGGCCAGACCGACGATCCGCCCGCCTTCAATCATCCGGCCGGCATCTCGGCCGCCGACGGCAAGCTTTTCATCGCCGACACGAACAACCACCGAGCGTGCGTGATCGACCTGCGCCGCGGCAATCGCGTCTCGACGCTTGGCATCACCGTACCGGCAACGCGGGAGAAAGCGGATTATAGCGTGTCAGGTAAATAATGTCACAATAGCCGCGAGCTAACAGTCCCCGGAATATGCGTGGAATGGCGGTTTCGCTCCGGGGGCTGTTAGCCCCCGGCTATTCCGACGTGCCGTCAGGTGCAGGCCGGCTGCTCGGGCGTCAACAACGGTTGTTGCCGCGGACCGCGCCGGATCGCTTCTTCCATCGCCTCTTCGTCGGATTTTGGCGCGCTGAGCCGCCCGAACCACAGGAGCAAAAGGATCGCCGAAAGCAAACCGATGGCCACGGCCGGCCATTCGAACATGCACCCGCCGCCCTCGGCCGGCGAAACCAGCTTGCGAATCAAGGGCGCGTTGGGAATCCAAACGGCGTCGATGCGGCTGTTGGCCACGGCCAGCGCGTTGTTGATCGCATGGAAAACGATGCCGGGCAGGATGCTGCCGCTTTGCACGGCCAGATAGCCCAGCACCGCGCCCATCAGGCACGCAATGAGCGACTGCTGGAGGATTCCGTGGGTGATGCCGAACAGGATCGCGCTGTAGAAGATCGCCCGCCATTTGTGTCCCAGATGCCGGAAGCCCGAAAGGATGAACCCGCGGAACGCCAATTCTTCGCAGACGGCCGGGACCAGGGCGATCACCAGCACCAGCGGCCAGAAATCGGCCTGGCGCAGCATCGCGCTCATTTTCTCGAACGCCGGAAGCACGCTGTCGCTGATCGGGTAAAGCTGCCGCACCGCAACTTGCAGGATATTTGCCACCGGATGCAAGACCACGGCCAACAGCGCCGCGGCGGCAATCGCGAACCGCGGCGGCCGACGCAGCAACAGCGTTTCGCGCGGGCTGCGCGTCAGCAGCAGCGTCATCAGCAACGCCGGCAGCGCGATCACCATAAATTGTGTCGAGAGCACCGTTCGGAGAAAACCGCCAAAACCCTCCGGCATCGTCTGCGACATGCTCAAGTAGAAGTTCGCCAGCAGAATCAGCACGCTGCAGGTTGCCGCGGCGGCCACGCTGGGCGTCGGCTGTCGATCTCGCAGCAGGCGCCGCAGCCAAAGCCGCACATCCAATCGCTCGCCCGCTTGAAACAGCACCGACTCCGAGTTGAACTGCTCGATGGCCCAGCGGATCGAAAGAACGCAAGCGCCGAGCGTTACGGCGGCCACGATCGGCAGGTACTGTGCGACTTGCCAGTAATTGCCCTCCAGAATGCCGCGCAGCAGCAGCACCATGCCGCTAATGGGAATCAGGCTCGTGCCCAGGTTCAGCTCGACGCCCGGCGCCATCGGCAAAACCACCAGCGGCATGGTCGCCATCAGAAGCGGCATCAGGTAGTATTGTCCTTCTTTCGTGCTGCGGGCGAACGCCGCCAACGCCAAACAAAGGGCGCTGAACAGGGCCGAAATCGGCAGCAGCGCAACCGCCAAAGCGGCAATCGCGGTCGGCGGCGGAAGCCCAAAACCCGGCAGCGGCGCGACGATCATCAGGCCCGTCAGCCCGATGCTCGCCAGGTTCAACACCGCGGTGACGACGCTGAACAGCATGACGGTGGCCAGCTTGCCCACGACGATTTCGCCGCGTCCGGCCGGACTGCACAGCAGGGTTTCCAGCGTGCCGCGTTCTTTTTCGCCGGCGCAGAGGTCGATGGCCGGATAGAACGCGCCGGTCAGCGCCCAAACCAGCAGCAGCACCGGCAAAATCTTCGACCACATCGAGCCGTTGCGCCGGCCGGCGTCGGCCACGTCGGCCGTTTCAACGATAAACGGCCGCGCCGCAAGCGTCGGCACGCCGCTTTGTACGAGATTGTCCGCGGCGATCTGGTCGGTCCAGCGCCGCAGCACGTCGGCCAGCCGCGAGCGGGCCAACTGCGACTTTTCGCTGGCCGCGTTGAAGACGATCTCCGGGCTTGGCACGTCGCTGAGAACGTTTTTCTCGGTTTTTTTCGGTTCGGCGGCGCGGTTTTCCGTTCGATCGCGCATGGCCGCGCGAAAAGCGGCCAGCCTCTGAGCGAAATCATCGGGAAAAACGATGGCCGCCTCGTACCGGCCCTCTAAAACCTGCCGCCGGGCGTCGTCTCGCGGGTCGGTCGCCTTTTTTTCGCCACTTTGCGGCTTGTCCGACGCAAATTGCAACTCCAGCAGCTTCGCCCGATCGGGATCGGCAAAAAGTTTGGCCGCAAACTGCCGTTTTTCCACCAACGGCGGCAAATCGCCCGCTTCGACGCGGCCGACGACCAGGACGCGAGTCACTTGCTCGCGGGTGAACTGCGAAATTTGCAGCAGACTCATCCCCAGCAGCGGATAGAGCAAGATCGGAAGCACCGCGATGACGAAAAGCGTGCGCCGATCGCGCAATTGATCGCGAATCTCGCGTCCCAGAATCAGTTTGACGTTCGACAGACTCATCGGGCGGCCGCCAGTTCGCACAGGGACTCGTCGTGATTCGAAATGAGTTGGAAGAAAAGCTCTTCAAGGTCGCGCTCGTGATGCCGGTCGCGCAGCTCGTCGACAGAGCCCTCGGCCAAAATCGAGCCGCGGTGCATGACGGCCACGCGGTCGCAGAGCCGCTCGGCTTCGTGCATGATGTGCGTCGAGAAGACGATGCACTTGCCCTGGTCGCGCAGTTCGGCCACGGTTTTCAGCAGCGCCCGTGCCACGAGTACGTCGAGCCCATTGGTGGCTTCGTCGAAAATCACCACCGGCGGATCGTGGACGATGGCCCTGGCCACCGAAACCTTCTGCCTCATGCCGGTCGACATCTTTCCGCCCATCACGTCGCGCGTGTCGTTCATCTTCAGACGGTCGAAGAGCGATTCCATCCGCTCGGTCAGTTCGTCGGCCGGAATGCCGTGCAGGCGTCCGAAATACTCGACCATCTCCCAGCCGGTCATGCGGTCGTAGATCGCGGTGTTGGCCGACATGAAACCGATCTGTCGGCGAACCTGATCGGGCTGGGCCAGCACGTCGTAGCCGTTGATCGTCACGATGCCGCCGCTCGGGCGCAGCACGGTGCTAAGGATGCGGAGCGCCGTGGTCTTGCCCGCCCCGTTCGGGCCGAGCAGCCCGAAGATTTGTCCGGGCTGAACGTGGAAGCTGATGCCGGAGAGGGCCTCGAAGCGTCCCCGCCGCAGATCGCAGTAGTGTTTCGTGAGATTATGAACGTGGATCATGCGGCGATAGCCCCCCCGGCATCCTTTCATTCTAATTACCGCCGCCGGAATTTGCATCTATCAGGCGATAAAAAACGTCCCTTCGCCTGGGGGAATAGCCCGCTTCGGCAATCGCCTGCCGCATTTCGGCCTCGGTGGCCCGAAAGATCGTGCCCGCCGCCGCGACGACGTTTTCCTCGATCATCAGGCTTCCCAGATCGTTGGCCCCAAATCGCAGGGCCAATTGTCCGACGGCCATGCCCTGGGTCACCCAACTGGCCTGGAGATTGGCGAAATTGTCGAGATACAGCCGGGCGAAGGCCAGGGTTTTCAGGTATTCGAAGGCCCCGAGCTTCGGCCGATCGGCCAGCGCGGTGTTGCCCGGCTGAAACGTCCAGGCGATAAACGCCGTAAAGCCGCCGGTTTCGTCCTGCAACCGGCGCAATCGCTCCAAATGTTCTATCCGGTCGGCCAGCGTTTCGACGTGCCCGAACATCATCGTGGCCGAGCCGCGTCCGCCCAGGGC
>CAYMQL010000196.1:0-5601 GCA_964392255.1 uncultured Planctomycetaceae bacterium
TGTTGTACGTTCGCCCGGACTCGGCGCAACCGAGGCTTACCAGCGTGGCCTCGACCACATCGTCGACAAACACGTAATCGAGCGCCTGAGCGCCGTCGCCGAAAATAACCGGGCGCCGGCCGCTTAAAATGCGGTCGAAATTCTTTACGATCACCGAGGGATAACCCATTCCGGGATACTGTCGCGGGCCGTAGACGAAAAAATAACGGAGGCACGCCGTAAATGCCGACGTCCGCCGGCCAAACGCATGGACCATGTGTTCGCCGGCCAGCTTGCTGATGCCGTATAGCGTGCGCGGGGCCGGAACTTCGTCTTCTCGCATGGGCGGATCGTTCATGCGCCCGTAGGCGTATAAAGAAGAGCTGAACACCACGGCGCCGACGCCGCAACGCTCGGCGCATTCGAGCAGGTCGTGCGTTCCAAGGACATTGGCCCGCAACAAATCGTCGGGCCGGTCCAAGGCCTGGTTGTGTTTCTCGGCGGCCAGATGAAAGACGACGTCTGCGCCCGACACCGCCGGCATCAAGGCGTCGCGTTGCGCGGTTCCGAGCTTAAGAGGGTAGTGCAAAACGGCCCCCGTGCAATTTTTCAGATTGTCTCGCGTCCCCATGTCAAGGCTGTCGAGCACCCGAATCTCTTTCACGCCCCGGCCGATCAGCCCGCGTACCAGATGCGACCCGATGAAACCGCATCCTCCGGTAACGAGCACGGTTTTGCCGGTCAGGTTTTGCATGTTCGCCATGCCACAACGCGCCTGGCGGATTTGTGCGGCCGCCGGCCTTCCAAGCGACAAGAAAAGTTGACAGGCGGTCGCAACGGCCCGACGCAGGGGCGGCCGCGACATCGTGCGACGTTGCACATTTCGCAGCGCAGGGCGATCCAACAGAGCCAGCCGGCAGGCTCGCAGTTTGCGCAAAACGGCTGGCCTACGACTCTAAGCCCAGCGGCGAGTTGGGTTTATAGGCGCGGCATCGGTCCGCTGCAAGATCATTTTGCACAGCCGGCGCGATCGGCGCCTTGGCGGCAAGCCGACTCGTCGGCATCCAGCCTCCATGATCCGTTGCCGGGCGGATGGATTGGCATTATCATGGGTCTGGGCAATTTGCATGATTCCGAAACACCCCACCTACGGGCCGGGAGTTGAGCTGTGTTAATCCTCCTGACCAACGACGACGGCATCTACGCCCCGGGGCTGGCGGCCCTCCAGCGCGAGCTGCGCGAACTGGGCGAGGTGGTGGTCGTCGCGCCCGCCACCGAGCAGAGCGGTGTGGGCCACTCGATCACCTACCTGACGCCGCTGACGGTCAAAGAGGTGTTTCGCACAAACGGCGGGGCGGGCGGCGACCGCCGCTGGGGTTGGGCCGTCCAGGGCAGCCCGGCCGACTGCGTGAAAATCGGCATCCACGAGTTTTGCCCCCGCCCGCCGGACATGGTCATAAGCGGCATCAACGGCGGGCTGAATGCGGGGATCAACGTGCTGTACTCGGGCACGGTGGCCGCGGCCATCGAAGGGGCCTTTTTTGGCGTCACCAGCATGGCCGTTTCGTTGCAGTTCGACGAGCATGCCCGATTCGACCGTGCGGCCCGGCTGGCACGCGGGATCATCGCCGAGATTCTTCAGCGCAAGGGGCCTGAGCCGCAGCTCTACAATCTGAACATTCCGACTGCTGCATTGACCGGCGCAACGGAGGTTTGTGTTGTGCCGATGAACGTGACCCGCTATGACGACCGTTTCCAGAAGCGGACCGACCCGTGGGGCCGACCGTATTATTGGCTGACTGGCGGCCCGGCCCCCGCTACGCCCGGCCACGAGACCGACCTGTCGGCCATTGAGAAGGGCAAGGTGACCCTCACGCCGCTGGATTACAATCTGACCCGCA
Organism: uncultured Planctomycetaceae bacterium; assembly: GCA_964392255.1. GTDB lineage: Bacteria > Planctomycetota > Planctomycetia > Pirellulales > Thermoguttaceae > CAYMQL01. The sequence continues at coordinate 1,881 of CAYMQL010000196.1, forward strand.
CGGCTGTATTGGCCGAGATGCAGCAGTGGCAATTTCGGCTGCCTGCTGCGAGTTGCGACGAGCAGGACGGTGCAAAATGAGAGAATACGTGTTGTCGACGCTTGCGATGTTCGCGTTCGCGGGTTGCAGCCGGTACGAGCCGGCGGCGCCTCCGCCTGCGCCGCCGACAACGGCGGTAGAAACGTCGGCGCCGCCCGCCGAATCAAAACTGCCGAAGTCTGAGCCGGAACCGCCCAAAACGGTGCAGACCAAGGCCAAGGCGGGCGTCGGCGCGAAGGGCCATTACGACGCCGTAGGGCCGGTAGTCACGCCCGCCTCGGTCTATTTCCGCGCACGGGAGCGAATTTCTTTCGAGATCCAAATCCCGCAGGCGATGAACCTGTTCAAGGCCACCGAGGGCCGATTTCCCAACACGCACGAAGAGTTCATGCAGAAGATCGTCGAGGAAAACCGAATCCCGCTGCCCGAGCTTCCGCCCGACCACCGCTACATCTATGATCCCAAGACCAGCCAGTTGATGGTCGAGAAGCCGGCGATGTAGTGGCACAAAGCCGCCTGGCTCAATTGGGGTCGGCTCACTGCGGCAGCGGCTGGTCTTCGGCGGTGTAGCCGATGATGAGCCAGCGGTCGCCCTCTCGCCGCAGGTTGACGATCAACCGGCCGCCGTAGGTGCCCGGCAGAAAGATTTCGCCCCTGCGGTCGCGGCCCTGGCCGATGACTTGGAATGCGGCCTTGGCCGTGCGAGGATCGGCTTGGCGGTCGACCGTGATCTGAAGATCGAGAATTCGGGCCAGCGTTACCTCATATCGCTCGAACATGCGGCGGACTTCGTCGTGAAGCGGCCCCGACGCGCCGGCGGGGCTAATGTGCCCGAGCAGACGTTCGGCGTCGTTCGTTTCGGCCGCGGCCGTGCAGTCATACATCGCATCGCTGATGGCCTCGCGATCGGTCACCACGGCCCATTCCAGCAGCACCGCCAGGGCGACCGCGCCTGCCGCGCCGGCCATCCACCCCAGAAGCATTCCCCGCCGCGTCACCAGCAGCGCAATCGCCAGAATCGCCTCGACATTGATGCCGACGATAAGAACCGGCCAGGGGCTTTCGAGAAACATCGTCATCGGTCGGTCGAAAAAACAAACTCACCGCAAAGGACGCAAAGAAGACGGAAGAGCATCCACGAAGTACACGAAGGTCACGAAGAGAATTATCGATACAAAATGTGACATATTCCTGTTCTTCTCTGTGTCCTTTGCGTCCTCTGCGGTGACTCTATTTTTTTACTCCGTGTTTTCCGTCGCTCCGTGGTTCTTTTCCCGTCTTTTCCATTCGACCAGTTCGCGGATGACCTCGTCCAGGTCGTATCGGGCCGATAGGCCCGTGAGTTTCTGCATCTTGCCGAGGTCGGGCACGCGGCGGCGGCAGTCCTCGAAATCTTCACTGTACGCCTGGGCGTAGCTGATGAACTCGATTTTCAATGCCGGATCGACCGCGGCAATGACCCGCTGGGCTAGCTCTAAAATGCTCACCGGGCGGTCGCTGCCGATGTTGAAGATGCCGCCGACCGCCGCGGGACAGGCCATCAGGCCCAGAATCATGCGCACGACGTCGCTGACGTGGGCGAAACAGCGCTGCTGCCGCCCGTCGTCGTGGACCACCAGCGGCCCGCCGGCCAACGCGGCGTCGACGAAACGCGGCAGCACCATGCCGTAGGCGCCGGTCTGACGCGGCCCGACGACGTTGAATAGCCGGCCGATAACGACCGGCAGCCGCCGCTCGCGCCAATAGGCCAGGGCCAGGAATTCGTCGATGGCCTTCGACGCGCCGTACGACCATCGCGCCCGCGTGGTGGGACCGAACACCAGATCGTCCTCTTCGGTCCATTGCGGCTTGGGATTTTTGCCGTAGACCTCGCTGGTGCTGGTGATAAAGACTTTGATTGGGCGGCCGGCGGCTACCCGCGCAAGGGTCTGCCGCAGCAGCAACTCGGTTGTGTATACGTTGGTTTCAATCGTATGGATGGGGCTCTGGGCAATCAACTGCACGCCGACGGCCGCGGCCAGATGATAGACCTCGTCGACGTCGGCGACCAGTTGTTTCACTAGCTCCTCGTTGCCCACGTCGCCCTTGACGTAATGGAGCCGCGGATTTTGCAACGCGGCGGCAAGATTATTGATATTGCCGGTCGATTCGTCGTCAACGACCGAAACTCGGTCGCCGTGAGCCAGAAGCGCCTCGGTCAGGTGGCTGCCGATAAAGCCCGCTCCGCCGGTAACAAGGCAATGTTTCATGGAACAATGAACGATGAATGCTGAACTAACCACTAACCACTAACCACTAACCACTAACCACTAGCCTCCTCTCCCCTTTTCCTTCCAATTCGCCACGATCGAGGCGGCGATTGAAATTGCCAGCAGCGCGGCGACCACGGCCAGCGAAATCCAGACGTGGCCATTGCCCTGTTGGTCGTGGGCGAACCAATATTCGGCGATCATCTTCAGTCCGACGAAGCCGAGGATGGCGGCCAGGCCGTAATGCAAGTAGCGGAAAACCTCGACGCTGCCGGCCAACAGGAAATAGAGCGCCCGAAGGCCGAGGATGGCGAAAACGTTGGAGCTGAACGCGAGAAATGTGACATTCGCGGCATTCTTGACGATGCCGATCACGGCCGGCACGCTGTCGACGGCGAACACCACGTCGGTGCTCTCGATCACCAGCAGCGTCAAGAGCATCGGCGTGATGCAGAGCCGGCCGTTTTCGTGGACGAAAAAGGCGTGGCCGTGCTGGTGGTGATCGCCGTGCGTGACGCGCAAGAACCGTCGGGCGGTCCGCAGTACAATGTTGTGTTCGGGATGCACGTCGACGCCGCTGTGCCGGGCCAATTTGTAAGCGGTATAGATCAGGAACAGGCCGAAGATCGGCACGAGCCAGTCGAAGCGGTTGATCAGCTCGACGCCGGCCAGGATGAACGTCAGCCGCATAACGACCGCCCCCAGAATACCCCAGAACAGAACGCGGTACTGATACATCAGCGGAATGTGGAAGAAGCGGAAGATGACGACGTAAAACGAAGATGTTGTCCATCGACAACGCCTTCTCGGTCAGATAGGCAGTCAGATACAGCACGCCGGACTCGGCACCGTCCCACCACCAGACCACGCCGCCGAACATGAGCGCCAGGGCGATCCAAAACACGCTCCACCACGCCGATTCGCGAAGCGTCGGTTTGTGGTCGTGCCGGTGAAACACCAGCAAATCCAAGGCCAACAGCACGGCAACCAGGGCCGAAAAGACAATCCAATGCAAGGTGGTGCTGTCGGGCATCGGGAGGGATTAGGGATAAGAGAATTAGGGATTGGGGATTGGGGATTGGAAAATTTCGTTTAGCCGCCGCGTCCGCGCGGCGATTTTCAACGGTGCGGTGTTTATTGAATTTCAGGAAATCGTAGTGCTGTTTAGCCGCCGACGGAACGTCGGCGAGAAACGCAACTTGCGTTGCCCCGGCACGCGGGCCAGGCGACAGACTCTCACCATAGAGTTCGGTTCGTGGAACTGCAAGGTGTTCCCCCCCGCGGCGGCATCGCCCGCTGGATATTTTTCGGCCGATGTGGAATAATGCTGCCCGGACTTCGCCGCGTGGACGCGGCGGCTATCGAGGATCAGAAAGCAAATGTCGTTTAGCGGCCGACGGCACGTCGGCCAAAACGGCCAAAATCGCCGCTCT
>CAYMQL010000197.1:0-5590 GCA_964392255.1 uncultured Planctomycetaceae bacterium
GTATCGGCGCGATTTGGTCCATTTTTTCGAGTGGCTCCAGGGACGCCGCATCGCAGAGCTTTCCATCCGCGAACTGGCCGACTATGTGGCCTGGCTGCACGCGCGCAAGCTAGCGCCGGCCAGCATCGCCCGGCATATCGTTTCGTTGAAAGTCTTCTTCCGCTACTTGCAGTTGGAAGGGACGATGCCCGACAATCTGGCCGAACTGCTCGGCAGCCAAAAACTTTGGCAGCGCGTACCCAAGGTGCTTAGCGCCGAGCAGATCAACCGACTTTTTGCCGCGCCGGGCCGGACCGATTCGTGTTGGCGGCGCGATCGGGCGCTGCTCGAGTTGCTTTACGCGACGGGTTGCCGGGCGTCGGAAATCTCGAATCTTCGGATGTGCGACTTGCACCTCGACGAAGGATTTTGCACCTGCCGCGGCAAGGGCGATAAAGAGCGGCTTGTGCCGTTGGGCGAAAGAGCGGCCGAGGCCCTGCACGCTTATTTCGAACACGAGCGGCCGAAGCTGGCCGCACGACGCGGCTCGCCGCCCGAATGGGTGTTGCTTTCGTATCGCGGCAGGCGGTTGCGGCGCGAGCGGATTTGGGAGCTTCTGAAACGCTACGCGCAGCGCGTCGGAGCGCCGTCGGACATAAGTCCGCACACCCTGCGCCACAGTTTCGCCACGCACCTGTTGGCCGGCGGCGCCGACCTGCGCCAAGTTCAGGAAATGCTCGGCCACGCCAGCATCGCCACCACGCAACTCTACACCCATGTCGATCCGACGCGGCTGAAGGCCGTGCATCGGCGTTTTCATCCTAGAGCTTAGAATGAGGGGAGAGGGGAGAGGGGAGAGAGGAGAGGGCGGAGAGGCCGCGTTCATTCTGATTGCAGCGAAGAATTGCCCCCCCAATCCATACAAATATCTTCGCTTCTATCTTCGCTTCGCAAATTGGCCAAGAAAGCTTGCCCTACACACCGTCCCACCAACAGCCCTGCACCGCTTTTCGGAGCCGCAAGGAGATGCTATAGTTAGAATCATCCCGTCCCCGGGGCCGTAGCTCAGTTGGGAGAGCGCCTGGTTTGCATCCAGGAGGTTGAGGGTTCGATCCCCTTCGGCTCCACTGCACACAGCCCGTTGACACCCGTTGTCAGCGGGTTGTTTTGTTTGACGGGGCAAGCACTTGCGGCAACGGCATCGGTCGCCTTCGATTTCTTGGCAGCGCCGGCCGCTTTGTCCACAATTGACCGTAGCGTGCATGGTTTGCCGCTAGTTGGTGCAAACCCTGGTGCAAACTGAGAAGCGGTCGCATCGTCGGTTCCCGTCGCTCGTACAGCTTCGGCCGTTGCGGTAAGAGAGAGCACCGGCAAGGCGTCCATTGCCCCGGCCACGTCCAACAGCTTCGGGTCGGTGTAGACGTTCATGGTGAGGTCGATAGTCGAATGACGCATCGCGGCTTGTGCGGTTCGCGGTGCTACCCCGGCGGCGCTCAACAGCGTGCCGAATGTGTGCCGCAAGGCGTGTACGTCAACCGTCCGGCCGCGTTCGTCGCTCTTGTCGATCTTCCACTTGCCAGGCGCTACCTCTACCGTGCGACAAGTACAGAAGAGTCTGCCATGAATTCGCCTTTCGTTGCATGGGTCCCAAGCTGGCGGTAAGAAAGGCCAATCTTGCCCCACGCCGGCAGAAGCCGCTCGGATGACAATCAACTGTCAGGGTTCGCATGGACCGACGATGTGTACCGCTTCTCCCAGTTGTGCAGTGCCGCTGAGACCTTGCTAGCCAATGAATCAGGTGTCGTAAAGGTCTCTCGCACAAGGGAGCTATCAATCCATTGCATGAATCGTCCTAGGCAATCGACTTTGTCTTGGTCTATCTCAATCATGTCAGGGGGCCATGGGTGGTTCTTTTCGACGACAAACGCCAATACTTCCTTGCCATTTCTCCGGGCTTGCTCACACTCCAGCCAGGAAATGTTCTTGGGGTCTGCATCCGGTTGGTTCTCTGGAATCCAGCCACAGCGGTGCGCAACGATTAGCACCACCACGTCTGCCGATGATTCTGTCTGTGTGCCTGATACCTTATCCAAACACAGAGGCAGTGGCTTATGGCCACTGGCCCCGAAATGCTCTTGCATTCTGGGCATCAACCCTAGATTGAGGACCACTGCTTCTACTTTAGCGCGGTGTTCCTTCAAGTCTTCAGATGTCGAAGATATGAACACGATCCGTGGAGGTTGGCCTCTTCGTTTGCGCCGGTCGGCTAATATCAGTTCACAGGTACGGATGCTAGCCAGACACGGTGTTTGCAGAAGCCGATACTCCGGCGTTGATTGAATAAAACCGAACGGTTCAAGATGTTTGAACAATACTGCGGCCCATATAGCCAATGGCGATGAAGCAACGGCGATATCAGCAACCTCATCAAGCTTGAGGGCTGCACCAGCAGCACTCGCCAACTTGGCCCATTTTGTATTGTCCCCAGAGTCTCCACGCCAGAAAAGAACATATGTGAACATGTCCGAGCCTTGCTCAACGTGTCCCAGATTATGAAGCGAGCCTCCTAGACTTCTGCAAAGGTCATTGGAGATCATCGTCGAGGGAGACTTCAATTCCAGAATCGACAGATTGGTGTCTGCCATCTCGGCGTAAGCCTGCCGAAAACCTTCATCCACGCCCATGAGAGGAGAAGCTACGTCGTCTTTCGGCGGTTGCACAAGAGCTGCCCCCCGGGCAGCCTCGTTCTGAATCAAAGCGATTAGTGCATCAGCGTTGATTATCGGCAACTTGTCTAGCGCGGTCTTCCAAGAGTCCCACACCCCAGGCGGCGCGCTTACCCGGTCGAAATTGAATTTCGCCACGACTTGTTCACGTCGGCTGTGAAGCAGACTGCGAAGCTCCGTGGCTGAGATGTTGGGCCCTGACAGAACGTCAAGGATTTCACAACCCAAGTGTGCCGTCGTTGCCACATTCCATACAGCCGTTTCGGCCAGCGCAATTACGATGTCGTGATAGGACACCCCCGAAGTACCTGCCACCGCTTCAGGAGGCGTATTGTGCAACGCCCGGATTATTTGGGCAACGGATGGGAAAAGCTTTTTGGCTCTCTTGAGATGATATGTGAGACGAAGTAGAGTGGCTCCCATCCCTTCGTCGTGCAATCTCCCTGTCATCCCGTCCTGCCGATAGCCCTCCCAAATCTGTCGCAAGGCCGCAACTTCCTGAGCACAGCCACAGACAGCGCTACAGGCAAGCTCGAATGGTGTGTGTATTGGCGTAATTGCAGCAGACTTGTCAGCCATGATTTCGCCTTTTCATCGGGTCGGCCCGAGCCGGTCGGCGTGAAAGGCGAATAACCCGCCGTTTCGGCCCGAGCCGCTTGCCGCGCCGGGTGGCCACCTGGCGACGGCTTCCCGATAGTCGCTATGCAGTTCGCCTTTTCACTTCGCCTTTCGGTCTGAGTGGAATGGAAGCACTCAGCGGAATGAAGCCGAGTTCGTTGGAATGGTCCGGCTTGGCGTGCCGAAGCCCTTCGCGGTAATCTATCACGGCCTCATCGTACAGCGCGGCCGCGTCATCGTCCATCGGCGGCAGACCATCTGGTAACTTCGGGGGCGGCAGCTTGGCCACTCTCCAGCTTTCCTTCGTCGCCCCGAGCTTGGCAAGGTCGCGTTTCGCCATCGGCAACGCGACCGGCGTCAACCAAATATCATGCCAGAATTGCCGGCCATGGGGGCTGCAATCCAATTTCTCGGCAACGGCCCTCACGTCGCCCAGCTTGCGGCTGGTCGCCCTTTCGGGCATCGTGGCGGTGGTCATAACAAGTCCTTTCGTGGTCTGAGGCACGTTGCCCGGCGTCAACTGCGCCAGCCTCAACACGCCATCTATGGACCACAAACCGGACCAAACCGGACCCTACCCCACGAACAGCGGACTTTACCGCAACTCATTGACGGGTCGAGAGTTAGGAGAATCAGACGAACCAAACCGGATTTCTGAAAAAATCCGGTTTGCGCCGGTTTGGTCCGATTTCGACTTGACTATTTCGCATTATGCGAAGATACTTCAGTAGGCGAGACGATGATAAAGGGTGGCACGGATGCACGTCATATCCGAGAAAAAGCTGCGGGAGTTTTGGGAGAAGTGGCCCGCAGCAAAGGAACCGCTTCGGGCTTGGCATCGTTTGGCCGAACATGCAACGTGGGAGTCGTTTGCCGACATTCGGCAAGTGTACTCGACGGCGGATCAAGTGGGTCGATGCACCGTGTTCAACATTGGCGGGAACAAGTTTCGGCTGGTAGTCGTTGTTCACTTCAACCGTGGAAGACTCTACATTCGACACGTAATGACGCACCAGGAATACAACAAAGGCGAATGGAAAGGGGACTGCTAATGGCTACCGCGACCCGAAAGGGAAAGGCAAAAGACCTGTATTTTGAGTTGGTGCTTCGCTTCCCGCTTCGCCCGATCCGTTCGGACAAGGAATTGAATGCGGCGGTCAAGATGGTCGATTCGCTCTTGGACCGAAAAGACCTTGCTTCGGCAGAGGAAGATTACCTTGAAGTGCTTGGCGACTTGATCGAACAGTACGAGAGCGAAGCCCACCCCATTGCCCCGGTTTCTGACGTGGAATTGCTCCGTCACCTTATCGAAGCCAAGGGAGTATCCCAAACGGAAGTTTCCAAGGCGACGGGAATTGCCGATTCCACGATTTCCGAGGTTCTCAAGGGCAAGCGTTCCTTGAACCGAAACCACATTGGCAGACTGTCGAAATACTTCGGCGTATCGCCCGACGTGTTTGCCTTCTGACGTTTCTTGGCGAGAAACCGCTTGCCGCCAGTGGCCGTGACCTATTTGCCACTTCCTCGCTGATAGTCGATTTCCTTCCCGGCGACAATGCTTCGTCCGGCAGGCCGCCCTTTGCGGGGAGTGTATTTTTGCTCTCCCAGCACTTTGCGGGCTTCACTGACTGCCCTACGCCAAGTCTCATAGTTGGGAGGCAAGGGATACGCGGGGGTGCTCCCGGAAGGACCCGTGAACGGGGGCGGTGGCCTTTGGTATCGCCATTCGTTGAGGAATTGCCCTCCCTACACGACTCAACAATTCCAGAAGCACACAGGGAACCCAACTAACTGACAACACGGGGTTGGCATGGGGGGCCTGGTGCCAGGTCAAGGCGATTGCCCACCTTGCCATTCTAGCAAGTCACAAGTTGTGAGAATGTGCGGCGGCCTTCGCCACTTCTTCCTTATCTAGCGGTGAGTATTGCGGCCAGCCGTGCCCGATCGGCTGGCAAGAGCTTCGCCAGTTCGGCAGCGAGCTTGGTCAGCGGGTCGCCCTGGTCGATCTCTTCGCCTTCGTTGTCCCGGTTGGTGTCGGCGGATTGCAGCGGCGTGCCGAGCGAAGCGGCTTCGAGGGCGTCGGCGTTTGCGTTTTCCGGTTCGCTGGTGCAAACCCTGGTGCAAACCGGCGAAGGCGTTGACGCAAGTGCTTTGCTGTCTTCACTTGTGACCGGGGATTCCCTGGTTTGCATCCAGGAGGTTGAGGGTTCGATCCCCTTCGGCTCCACTGCATAAGACCCGTTGACGTTTGGCGTCGGCGGGTTGTT
>CAYMQL010000198.1:0-5589 GCA_964392255.1 uncultured Planctomycetaceae bacterium
TGATCCACGCACCTTCCGGGGGCTGTTAGCCCCCGGCTATTGCGACATGACTTACCTGAGAGCCAATTAACGGCAGTTAGAAATGCGAGTTGCCGGCGCAACTGGTCTGTTACACGTACTGCGACAGCCGGTCGATCACGTCGCCCTGCGGACCGCGGATGTTCACTTCCAACGGCATTTGGCCGGGCAGGCTGTGCGTGGCGCAGCCGAAGCACGGGTCGTAAGCCCGAAAGGCCATTTCGACCATGTTCAACAGGCCCTCGCTCACTTTACCTTTGTGGATCAGCCCCTGGGCGGCCTTTTTGACCGACATGCAGATCGGGGCGTTGTTGTTCGTGGTGCCGACGATCAGATTCACCTTGGTCAGGATGCCGCGTTCGTCGGTCGTGTAGTGGTGCGTCAGGGTGCCGCGCGGGGCCTCGACGCAGCCGACGCCTTCGGTCGGCGTCTGCGTGGGCAGCACGCGATATTCCTTGCTGGTGATCTCCGGATCCGCGGCCAGCTCGACCCAACGTTCGGCGGCGTAGAGCAGCTCGACCAGCCGGGCCCAGTGCGTGGCCAGGGTGTGGTTGATCGGCTTGCCGCCGAGGGTTTCGTACATCCGTTTGTAGGCGGCGTTGGCCTGGGGCGTGGCCATCGCGTCGGCCGCGTTGCACCGCGAAAGCGGCGTGGCCTTGTACACGCCGGAATCCTCGCCGTCGACAAAACCTTTCCAGCCGATCTTTTTCAGATACGGGAACTTCAGGTACGACCACGGTTCGACCCGTTCGGCGACGAAGTCGCGATACTGCGAACAGTCGTATTTGGCATGTTCCTTGCCGCTCGGGGCGGTGACGCGGATTTTGCCGTCGTAGAAGTTCGAGCAGTTGGTGGCGTCGACCATGCCCATGTTGTAGGTCTTGTGGACGTAGACATCGCCGGTGATTAGCTTGACGTATTCGGAGTTGGCCAACACGACGTCGTCGAAGATTTTCAGCGAGAACTTGCCGAACTCGACGGCCTCGCGGCCTCGGGCCTCAATCTCTTTGCGCTGCTCCTCGGTAATGCCGCGGCTCACACCGCCGGGCAGGCCCCAGTTGGGATGCACGCGGCGTCCGCCGATCATCTGGATCAGGGCGTGGCCGTCGTGGCGCATCTTCAAGACGTGCTTGGCCACATCCATGCCCACCTTGGCCACAACGCCGAGAATGTTGCGTTCGGCCGGCGGGGCGGTGGGTCCGACGACGAAGTCGGGCCCGCCCAGGGCGTAAAAGTGCGTGGTGTGATCCGTGGCGAAAAAGATGTTGTAAAACATCTCGCGGAGCTTTTTGGCCGCGGGCGGCGGATCGACGTGGAACAGGGCGTCGAGGGCCTTGGTGGCCGCAATGTGGTGGGCCTCGGGGCAGACGCCGCAGATGCGCGCCGTCAAGTTCGGCATGTCCTCGGCGGGCCGGCCCACGCAGAACTGCTCGAAGCCGCGCAGCTCGGGAATTTGCAGGTAGGCGTTCGCCACGTCGCCCTGGTCGTCCAGGAAGATGTCGATCTTGCCGTGGCCTTCGAGCCGGGTGATGGGATCAATCGAAATGCGTTTCATGGGATTTCTGCTGTGACAGGAGGCCCGTTGGCGGGCCTGACAACGCGGTTGTTTTTGTCGTTTCTTATCTCCCGGCATCAACGCCGGGCTTATGACCGCTCCGCGGAAAGGGCCGTAAACGGCTCTAATACGTTACGCAGTCCTTATCCACCGTTCTCCCGTACGTTTCTGACCACTGACCACTGACCACTAGCCACTAGCCACCAGCCACCTTCTTCTTCCGCCGCAGTTCGCTCTTGGCCAGGCTGAAGCGGTAGAAGCTGCCGACCGGGTCGGGAATGCCCTCGCGGATGATTTGGTCGATCTCGTCGGGGTCGTTGCTGTCGATGACCGAGGCCAGACCGCTCATCAGCCGTGCCCCGAAATCGTCTACGCCGTCGTTGGCGCCGTGGCAGCCGATGCAGGGCGAGTTGACCGCGGGACAAAGGGCCTTGCAGCCGGCCCGGGTCGCGATGCCGCAGCACAAAAGACCTTGTTCCAGCAGGCAGGTCTCTTCGTCTGGGATGATCTCCCAGGTGCGGTGGAACTTCTTGATCTTCTTGACGTTTCGCTTTCGGGGGCACTCGTCGCAGACGGTTGTGTTGACGCCGATCACCGAGCCCTTCGGCGGCAGCTTGCCTTCGACGATCGCCACAATCGCCTTCCAGAGGTTTTCGGCCTCGGGCGGACAGCCGGGCAGGTAGTAATCCACCTCGACCGTCTGGTCGAGCGTTTTCAGCGTGTCGTAGAAGAACGGCAGGTGCAGCGTGCCCTCGGGCATCTTGGTTTCGGGCTGCGGACGCACGTCCTGCGGATTCTCGGGCACGGTCGCCGAACCTTCCTTGTAGACCGTGTCAAAAATCTGCTTGCGGGTGTTCATGTTGGACAGCCCGGGAATGCAGCCGTCGCACGCGCACGAGCCAAAGGCCACCAGAACCTTCGACTTTCGCCGCATCAGTTGGGCCATGTATTCCTGCTCGCTGGTGCGGATGCCACCGTTGAACAGGCAGACGTCGATCGATTGGTCGGGCATTTTTTCGACGTCGCGGACCTTGCCGTCGGCGGCGCAGGGCCACATCACAATGTCGAAGGCCGCGGCCACGTCGAGAATCTTCTCGTCGATCGCCAGGATCGAGATCTCGCAACCGCCGCACGACGCGGCCCAATAGATCGCCAGTTTTCCTTTAGGTTTGCCGTTCATGCCGGCACCTCCATTGCTTCTTCGTGCTCTTTGACGATCTCTTCGAGGGCCTTGAGGCGCTCGCCGTTCTCTTCCCAATTCTTAGGCCACTGCAACGGGCCGAGCCGCTTGACGTCGTCGACCAGCTTCGTAATGCACTCGGCCAATCGCTGGCCTTCGGCCGCCGAGGCCCAGACCAACTGCACGCGATCCGACTCGACGCCCATCGCATCGAGCGTGTGCTTGAGCATCGAGAAGCGCCGCATGGCCTTGTAGTTCTGCTCGATGTAGTGGCACTCGCCCGGATGGCAGCCGGCGATCATCACGCCGTCGGCTCCGTCGGCCAGGGCCTTGAAGACGAAGGTGGGATCGACCCGGCCGCTGCACATCACGCGGATGATCCGCACGTTCTGCGGATACTTGATCCTCGCCGAGCCGGCCAGGTCGGCCGCCCGATACGAACACCAGTTGCAGAGAAAGCCGACGATTTTGGGTTCGAAGTCCATAGTGGCTAGTGGCTAGTGGTTAGTGGCTAGTGGTTAGTGGCTAGTGGTTAGTGGTTAGTGGTTAGTGGCTAGTTTCTTATTCAATGAACTCTTCAGACCACTTAACATACGGCTAACCTCCGCTGATGTATTGAGCAGGTTCTGTTCTTGCGTCTGATCAAGATATCCGAGTCGGTTTGCGATGGTTACTTGAGTTTCGAGTTCCAGTAGCGAACCTTGCGCTACCGACAGAAAATGCAGGAAATCACGGGTTGAGTTGCGACCTTGGCCTTCTGCTATGTTGGACGGGATGGAAACCGCAGCTCGGCGTATCTGGTTGGTTAAAGCGTATATTTCAGACTGAGGGAAACTGTTGGTGGCCCGATACACCTCTTCAACTAGAACAATCGCCTTTTGCCAAACGATCAGTTCGCGATAGTGTTGTATTGCCACAAACGTGTCCCCTAGCCAATGTCTCCTCGTATTCGTTTCTAGCCACTAACCACTAACCACTAACCACTAGCCACTAGCCACTAGCCACTAGCCACTAGCCACTAGCCACTTCCGCCGGCCTCGCGTCCCACAGGATGCCGTCGATCTCGGCAAAAATCTGCTCGTTGTTGAAGTGGGCGCCGGTGATGACGCCGGCCGGACAGGCGGCCACGCACGTACCGCAGCCTTTGCACAAGGCGCTAATGACGCGGCTGACCTGCTTCTCTTCGTCGTACTCGATGGCGTTGTACGGGCACATGTTGTTGCAGATGCGGCAGCCGGAGCAATTTTCTTCGTCGATCGAGGCCACGATCGGCTCGATGGTCACCTCGCCCTGGGTGATCATGCCCTGCACTCGGGCGGCGGCCGCGGCGCCTTGGGCTACCGAGGCCGGAATGTCCTTCGGGCCCTGGCACACGCCGGCCACGAACACGCCGTCGGTCATCGTGGCCACCGGGTCGAGCTTCGGGTGGCGTTCGGTGTACCAGCCGGCCATGCTGCACGAAATGCCGCACCGGAGCCCCAGTTCCTTCGCGTCGGCTTGCGGCTCCATCGCGCCCATCAGCACGACCATGTCGACCGGCAACCGTCGCTGCTTGCCCAGCAGCGTGTCCTCGTATTGTAGGATCAGTCGGCCCTGTTCGTCCGGCTGCCGGGCGGCGTCGGTCACTTCGGCCACTTTGCCGCGGACGAAATGCACGCCCTCTTCCAACAGTCGCTGATAAAACTCTTCGTACTCCTTCATCGGCGTTCGCATGTCGATGTAAAAGGCGTAGACCTCGGCCTTGGTCTTTTCCAAGAGCAGGTGTTCGAGCTTCAAGGCCGCCATGCAGCAGACGCTCGAGCAGTAGGGATTGGTCTTCGTGTCGCGGCTGCCGACGCAGTGGATAATGGCCACGCGCTGCGGCTCGGTCTTGCCGTCGCGCAGGACGATCTTGCCGTTGGTCGGTCCGGCGGCGTTGCAAAGCCGCTCGAACTCAAGATTCGTATACACATTAGCCAACCGCCCGTAGCCGTACTGTGGAATCCGCTTGCAGTCAAAAAGCTTCCAGCCGGTGGCCATGATGATGTTGCCCACCTCGATTTCGACAATTTCGTCCTTCTGATCGTAGTCGACCGCGTCGGTGGGGCAGACCTTCGAGCAGACCTGGCACTTGCCGCGGGTGAACCATGTGCAATTTTCCGTGTCGATCACGGGCGTCCGCGGCACGGCCTGCGGAAACGGCGTGTAGATCGCCTTGCGATAGCCCATGCCGGCCTCGAAAACGTCGTCGACGATTTTGCGCGGGCATTTTTCGATGCAGATGCCGCAGCCGGTACACTTGTCGTAATCGACATAGCGGGCCTTCTTGCGAATTTTCACTTTGAAATTGCCGACCGAGCCGCTGACCTCTTCCAGCTCGCTGTAGGTCAGCATCGTGACGTTCTCGTGCTGCCCGACCTCGGACATTTTCGGCGTCAGAATGCACGCCGAGCAGTCCAACGTGGGGAACGTCTTGTCGAATTGGGCCATGTGGCCGCCGATCGAGGGCTCGCGTTCGACCAGATAGACGTGGTATCCGGCGTCGGCCAGTTCGAGCGTGGCCTGGAGTCCGGCGATGCCGCCGCCGACCACCAGCGTGGCGGGATTCACCTTGACCTTCATCGGTTCGAGCGGCTTTTGGTGCTTGACGCGCTCGGCCGCAGCCGAAATCAGCGACTTGGCCTTGATCGTGTTCGCTTCTTTGTCGCCGCTGACCCACGAAACGTGTTCGCGCAGATTGGTCATCTGACAGAGGAACGGATTCAGCCCGGCGCGCTTGCAGGTGTTGCGGAACGTCTTTTCGTGCAGGTGCGGCGAGCAGGCCCCGACCACGACGCCGGTCAGGCCCTTCTCCTTG
>CAYMQL010000199.1:0-5588 GCA_964392255.1 uncultured Planctomycetaceae bacterium
CTTGCCGATCACGGGGGTATAGTAAAATCCGCCGTCGTTCACCTTGGCCGCAAACTCGGTGGTGTTGTGCTCGCTCTCCAGGTTTTGGCAGCGCGAAACGAACGCCAAGGCCCGCTGCATCGCCGGATCGTCGGGACCGGCGCCCCCGGCCTTTAGCGCATCCATCAGGAACGCGGTGTTCGACAGGTCGGGCCGCGAGCGGCCGCCGTAGCCTGCGCCGCCGTAATACAGGTCGGACTTGTCTTTGCCGCGGCTTTCGTCCCACTGGCTGCCGCGAATGAAACGGTCGGCGGCCTTGATAACGGCGTCGTACCGCCCGTCGCGATTGGCCTCCTTGAAACAGGCCAATGCGATGCAGGTTTCGTAGACCGGGATCCGTCCGCCGGGCATGTGGATGCCGCCGCTCTCCTGAGTATATTCTTCCAGAAACTTCAGGCCCTTCTGCACCTGCGGATCGTCGGCGGTGCGGCCGGTCCGCAGCAGCCCAAGCATCGCCAACGCCGTGGGACCGATTCCAAGCTGAGGACTCAGTGCGCCGTTGTCCGACTGTTGGGCGGCCAGAAACTGAACCGCGTTGTCGACCGTTTTCTGATAGACCTGCGGATCGGGACCGACCCGCGAATCTTCGGCCGATCGACCGGGGACCGCCGCCAAACCGCACCCGCCAAAAACCGCCGCCGCCAAAAGAGCCGTTCGCATCATGGTTCCTCCGTTGTGCGCCTCCGCTGGTCGCCCGCCTCCGTTATACTCCTTGCGGTCGCCGAGCATAAGCATCTTTCGTGCCAATTTGCCGGCGTGCATGCAGTCGATGCGAAAAACCGTGAAAATGCGTAAATTGCACATCGCGACGGGCGGTTTCTCGAACCCGGGCGTGTCGGTTTTGTCGACGGCAGTGTCGGCCGCATCGACACGCCTTGCCGTCCCGTCGTGGTCGCGTCGCGTCGAAAATATCGGTATACTTACCGCCATTCCCAAGCGAGTCCGACCATGCGGCGGCCGATCCAATTCCAACTCCTGCTTCCTACGCTGTTGATCGTCGTGTCGGCCATTGCGTTGACCAGCGGGGCCGGCGCGTATTTTATGGGCAGGTACGCCTCGCAAAACGAGCGAGAAAGCCTGCGCCGCGTGGTTGCCGCGCTGACCGAAGCCCCCTATCCTCCGGTCGAATCCGTTCTGTGGCAAATGCGAGGTCTTTCGGGCAACGAGTTCGTTCTGTTCGACCAACAGGGCGACATCCAAGCCGGCACGCTCGCGCTTAGCGACAGCGAAAAAATGCAGTTGCAAAGTATCGCCCGCCGGCCGGCGTCGGGCGAACCGGTCGGAGGTCCGACCGTTATGCTGGGCGGATGCGCCTATTTAAGCCAGCACGTTTCGGTCGCGCCGCGGCCTCCGTCGGTTCGGACGGGCTCGTTGATCGTTCTGTATCCGAAAGAACGATGGTCCGTCGTCGTTCACAGGGCCGTTTATCCCGCCGTCATCGCCGGCGCGATCGCCATCGTCGCGGTCGCGTTGGTGACCGCGGTATTGGCGCATCGGTTTGTACAGCCGATTCATCGACTGCGCCATCAGGCCGCGGCCATCGCGCGGGGCGACTTCCAGCCGGTCGAAGTCGCTCGCCGCGACGACGAAATCCGCGATCTGGCCGTCTCGATCAATCGGATGAGCGAACAACTCGGCCAATACGAAAACCAGGTCCGACGCCACGAGCAATTGCGCATTCTTGGGCAGCTTGGGGCGGGCATGGCCCACCAGTTGCGCAACGCCGCCGCCGGCGGACGCATGGCCATCGAACTGCACCGCCGGGAATGCAGCCGCGGCAACGCAAGCGAATCGCTGGACGTCGCCCTGCGCCAACTCGGCCTGATGGAAACCTACTTGCAGCGTTTGCTGGTGTTTGGCCAAGACCCGCCGGTGGCCCGCGAATCCGTCGCGCTGCCGGCGCTGGTGGCCGACGCCCTGGCGTTGGTCAGACCGGCGTGCGTCCATGCGGGCGTCGAGCTTGCGTTCGAGCCTCCGGCGGAACCGCTGGCCGTTTGCGGCGATGCGCCGTCGCTGCGGCAGCTCATCGTCAATCTGGTGCTCAACGCCCTGGACGCCGCTCGGGGACAACCGCAGCCGGGCCGCATCGGCCTCGAACTGCGGCGGATCGAGGCCGACCGCGTCGTCTTGGAAGTTTGCGATACGGGCCCCGGTCCGACGCCCGAACTGGCCGGCCGGTTGTTCGAGCCGTTCGTGACC
This sequence comes from uncultured Planctomycetaceae bacterium, assembly GCA_964392255.1. GTDB lineage: Bacteria > Planctomycetota > Planctomycetia > Pirellulales > Thermoguttaceae > CAYMQL01. The sequence continues at coordinate 2,239 of CAYMQL010000199.1, forward strand.
AGCAAGCCCGAAGGAACGGGGCTAGGGCTTTATGTCGCGCGCCGCGTGGCCGAGACGCATCGCGGAACCCTTCATTGGCGGCGGGTTGAAGGTCAAACGTATTTCTCCGTTGTGCTTCCGCTTCAGAACGCTTCGTGAACTTCGAGGATGTCGGATGGCCCATCTATTGATTGTCGACGACGAACCGAGCATCTGTTGGGGACTGTCCCGGCTGGCCGAGGAGTTGGGTCACAGCGCCGCAGTGGCGGTGTCGGCCGAAAAAGGGCTTAAACTTGCAGCGGCCCGGCGCCCCGAGGTGATTGTGCTCGACGTGCGGCTGCCCGGCCTCAGCGGCATCGAGGCGATGCGGCATTTCCGCAAATTGCTCGGCCCGGTGCCCATGATTATTGTCACCGCCTTCGGCGAATTGGGCGTTGCGGTCGAGGCGGTTCGCAACGGCGCTTTCGATTATCTCGTCAAGCCGTTCGATCTGGCCGTCGTGCAGCGTGCGATTGAACGGGCCCTGCAAAGCATTTCACAACCATCGCAATCACCGGCAGCGGGCACTCTGCCGCCGAGCGACGCGGCCATCGTCGGCAATTCGCCGGCCATTCAAGAGGTGTTCAAGCAGATTGCCTTAGTGGCGGCTTCCGATGCCTGCGTCCACTTGCACGGCGAAAGCGGCACCGGAAAAGAGCTTGCTGCGCGGGCAATCCATCGCTACAGCCGCCGGGCCAACGGCCCGCTGGTCGCCGTCAACGTCGCCTCGCTTAGCCCTTCGCTGGCCGAAAGCGAGTTGTTCGGTCACGTCCGCGGGGCGTTCACCGGCGCAGACCAACCGCACACCGGCCTGTTGGTGCAAGCGGACGGGGGCACGATCTTTCTCGACGAAGTGGCCGATATTCCGTTGCCTCTGCAAGTGAAGCTGCTGCGCGTGCTCGAGCACGGCGAGATTTTGCCGGTCGGCGCGCAGCGGCCGGTGCAAAGCGACTTCCGCCTGATTTCGGCCACGCACCAAGACCTTCGGCAACTGGCGGCCGACGGCGCGTTTCGCCACGATCTGTATTTTCGACTGATTACGTTCAACATTGAAATGCCCCCGCTGCGCAGCCACCGTGAAGACATTCCCGATTTGGCGAATCATTTTCTCGATGCGTTGGCGACGCGCGACCAGTGTCCGCGGCCGGCGATTTCGCACGAGGCGATGGCCGAGCTTCAGCGGCGCGAGTGGCACGGCAACGTCCGCGAGCTGCGCAACGCCATCGAACACGCGATGATCTTGGCCCGGGGCGGAGTGATCGCCGTCGAACACCTGCCGCCGCCGGCGTCGCGGCCCGCGTCCGCCGGCGCCGACCGCGAGGAAATGATCGCTTCGCTGGTCCGTCAATGGACGGAGGCAGAGCTGAACGACCCGGCCGCGGCCGAAAACCTGTACGAGCGGTTGATGCAATTGGTCGAGCCGCCGTTGCTGCAAACGACGATGGAGCGGAGCGGCGGTCAATGCTTGGCGGCGGCCCAGCGGCTCGGCCTACACCGCACCACGCTGCGCAAAAAGCTCGACCAATTGAACGTCACGTAACGTTTTTCGCGGCCGGCGCGCGGCGCCTTGGATTTTGGCGCAATCTCGGGACTGTACGCGGCAAAGGGGACAGTCCCATTTTCGCTGACACGAAAATTGGGACAGTCCCCAATCTCGGCTTCCATCCGGCGCGGTTTCCGATATGGCTGTTTCCGGCGACCAACGTTTTTTCATTCGGGCGGAATGCCGTTATTGCGCCCATGTCGCCGAAGCCAACCGTCGGCGGACGCCGCGGCGGAATTCGCCGGCGGGATATCCAAAAACGAGCCCAAGGCCGAATTTGTTTTCCAAGGGAACGCCGTATTTTTGCTTGAAGGGCTTGGCCGTGTTGAGGCCTTCGGTGGTGCCCAACATGCAACTGCCCAGTCCGAGCGATTCGGCGGCCAACATAGCGTAGGTTGCGGCGATGTGGCAATCGGCCGGGCCGCCCATCGGTCCGTAGTGGAACAAAAGCGCGGCGGGTGCGTTGTACGTGAACCAGTCCTCGCCCCGTTTGCGTCCGTCGACGAGCATTGCAAGCAGCGGTTTGACGAACTCTCGCAAAACCTTGTAGCCCTGCTTGCCCAGAAACGGCCGCATCAGGCCCAGCATCACGGGATTGAAAAACCAGCCCATGCCTTGGAACGCCGCACAGGCGTCTTCGGCGAATGCCTGAACGCGATCGTGGCCGTGAAAAACGACGACGCCCACATCGCTGGGCGGAATACCCATCGGCGCGGTCGAAATCATCGCGAGAATTCGTTCGACCGCCGCGCGTTCGATTGGCTGTTGTTTGAAGCGGCGAATGCTGCGCCGGCGCAGCAACAGCGCGTCGAGCTGGTCGGCGGTAGCGCGCTGGGATGCGGGCGGCAGTTCGATTGCGTCGTCGGCCCTCATGCCGCGTCCGGCGACGGCGATGCTTTGGGTCGGGCAGACCGCCGCGCAGTGTCCGCAGGCGATGCAGCCCATAAAAAGGCCGCCGCCGGCCCGGGCTTTGCCGTTCTCCAATCGCAGCACCCGATCCGGACAGATCGCCACACACGCCCCGCAGCCGGTGCAAGTAGTTTCATTGACAACCGGCACGCCTTTTTCGCTCAGGTCAAGACTCATCGGAAGCTCCCATCACAAACAACCATGAATAGCACAGATGGGCACGGATCGAGGCAAAAGAATGATACCATCCATGCGGATCCGTGTGATCTGTGGTTTGCGTTTCTTTTCACGGCGACTTGCCTTCGTGAATCGGCATCTTGCCAGAATCCCGGCTTTCGGGCCACGCGGGAGCGAAAACTCGCGTCGGAAGGTTTTGTCTGGCAAGGGTTTGCGACGGTCGATTTCGCGAGGCAGGCGTTGTGGCCTGCGGAGAAAAAGGATATACTGTGGCCTTGGTTTGACATGTAAGAAATCGCCCGCTGCAACCCTTTTTCACAAAGGGGTTTAGAGCGGCGGCGAGCAGTTCGCCATACCGAAAGGACCCGCGGTGTCGACCGATAGCAATCTTCCGCCGGAGCCGCCCGATTCCGAGGGGGCCCAGGCCTCTGAAACCCCCGTCGCAAGCGGCAAGGTTCAACCTGTCGGACGGCTGTTCGAAATGCCCATCGAGGAGGAGCTCAAAGGCAGCTATCTAACCTACGCGATGAGCGTGATCGTCAGCCGAGCGCTGCCCGATGCCCGCGACGGGTTGAAGCCTTCGCAGCGGCGCATCTTGGTGGCCATGAACGATCTGAACCTGACGCCGGGGGCGGGCCGCGTCAAGTGCGCAAAAATCTCCGGCGACACCAGCGGTAACTACCATCCGCACGGCGAAAGCGTC
>CAYMQL010000200.1:0-5546 GCA_964392255.1 uncultured Planctomycetaceae bacterium
CCACAAATATTTCCGCCGCGGCAGCGAAAAGCTCGACGTCCTCAACGGCGTCAGCCTCGAAGTGCCCGAAGGCGAGTTCCTTGGCCTGATGGGCCCAAGCGGCTCGGGCAAGACCACGCTTTTGAACCTGATCGCGGGGCTCGACTCGCCCAGCCGGGGCGAAATATGGGTCGGCGATCAACGGATCTCGGAGATGTCCGAAGGGCAGTTGGCCGGTTGGCGGACGCGGCACATCGGTTTCATCTTTCAGTTCTATCATTTGCTGCCGGTTCTGACCGCCTTTGAGAACGTGGAGCTGCCGCTGTTGTTGCTGCCGCTCTCGGCCGCGCAGCGCCGGCAGCAGGTCGCCACAGCCCTGGATTTGGTTGGACTGAGCGATCGCATTCACCATCGGCCGGGCCAGCTTTCGGGCGGCCAGCAGCAGCGCGTGGGAATCGCCCGGGCCATCGTGACCGATCCGACGCTGATTGTGGCCGACGAGCCGACCGGCGACCTGGACGCCCACGCGGCCGAGGAGATTCTCAATCTTTTGGGCGAACTCCGGAAGGCCCTGAATAAGACGATTATTTTGGTGACGCACGATCCCCGCGCCGCCCAGCGGGCGGATCGGCTGCTGCATTTGGAGAAGGGATTGTTGGTCGAGCAGACGGAACGGTAAACAACGCTCCATGAAATATCTCAAGCTGATTTTTCGCAACATGCGGCGGAACCGGCTGCGGTCGTTTTTGACGGCGCTGGTGACTGTCGTGCTGGTGTTCGTCGTCACGCTGGTGTGGTCGATTCTCTGGCTGCTGGACCTGGTCACGCGGGAGAAGGACCAGAACTTTCAGGCGATGATCACCGAGCGTTGGGCGATTCCGAGCCGGCTGCCGATCGCCTATGCCGAGCCGCTCAGCCGCGGCGCCGCGCGCAACCCGGACGACGTTCGCCCGCTGGACTCGATGACCTGGCAGTTTTATATCGGCACGCTCGACCCGGCGAAACTGACGCGCGAGAATATGGTTTTCGCCATCGCCTGCGACCCGGATAAAATCGCGACGATGATGGACGGGCTCGAAAACCTGCCACCCAAGGAGCAGGCCCAGTTGTACGAAGACATCGCCGAACTGAAGGCCAACCGGCAGGGCATCATCGTCGGCAACAACCATCTGCTGGCGACGAACAAGCGGATCGGCGAGCGTCTGAAGCTTTCCGGCTTCAGCATTTCGAAGGGCATCGACCTGGAGTTCGAGATCGTCGGCGCCTTTCCGCCCGGCCGCTACGACACGATGGCTGCGATCAACCGCGACTACTACACCAACGCCTTCGACGCCTATCCGGCCGCGCACAACGGGCAGAAACACCCTTGGGCCGAGCGCAATCTGACGCTCATGCTGCTGAAGGTCGCCGACGCCGAGGCGTTCAACCGCATTGCCGAACAGATCGAGTCGTCGCCCGAGCTAAGCAACCCCGCGGTCCGCTGCGAGACGATGGCCTCGGGCATTTCGACGATGCTCGAATCGTTCCGCGACTTGATCTGGGGGATGCGTTTTCTGCTGACGCCGGCCTGTCTGGCGACGATTCTGTTGGTGATCGCCAACGCCATCGCCATTAGCGTCCGCGAGCGGCGGCTGGAGTTGGCGGTGATGAAGGTGCTGGGCTTCCGGCCGTATCAAATAATGATTCTCGTACTGGGCGAATCGTTGTTGCTCGGCGCCGGCGCGGGTTTTCTTGGGGCCGCGCTGACGTATGCTGGGATCAACTGGGCCCTGGGCGGCATTTCGTTCCCTATCGGATTTTTCGATCGGTTTTTCATCCCCAACGCCGCGTTGTGGTGGGGGCCGGTCGTCGGCGGATTGGCCGCGCTGCTGGGCAGCTTCTTTCCGGCATGGTCGGCCCGCGGCGTGAAAGTGGCCGACGTTTTTTCCAAGGTGGCCTGATGATCCTCGGTTCGCTTGCAATCGCCCTGGTTCTGCTCGCGGCTCTGCTCCTAGCGGGCAAGGTTCCGCTGAGCTACAACGTTCGCAACCTGACGGTCCGATGGAAGACGACGCTGCTGACCGCGCTGGCTTTTACCGCCGTCATCGCCCTGTTGACTGTGATGATGGCTTTCGTCCATGGAATGCGCAAGCTTAGCAGCCAGACGGGCCAGCCGGGCAACGTCCTGGTGTTGGCCGACGGCGCGACCGACGAGGTGATCAGCAATCTGACGATCGGCGACCTGGCCGATTTGGAAAATCTGCCCGAGGTGGTGCGCGAAAACGGCCGGCCGCTGGCCAGCCGCGAAACGTTTTTGGTGGTCAACCAGCCGATGGGCCGCGGCCCGGACGGACGGCCGAAGCGCAGCTTCCTTCAGCTTCGCGGCATCGAGGACGCGCAGCTTACGTCGCGCGTTCACAATCTGGAGCTGCTGCCCGGCGGAAGCTGGTTTTCCGAGGCGGGCGTTCAGGAATCGCCGGACCGGGGGCCCGACGGCCGGGAAGCGGCGCCCTTGGTGCAAGCTGTGTTGGGCGAGGGCGTGGCCCAGGAATTGGCCCGCCACCGCACGCCCGAACAGCGCGCAAAAGCGATAAATCCCAGCCGGCTCGAAGTCGGCGACACGTTTGTGGTGCGCGAGCGGACGTGGATCGTCGTCGGCGTGCTGAAGTCGGCGGGCCTGACGTTCAATTCCGAAATTTGGGCCAAGCGGTCGCTGGTGGCGTCGCTGTTCGGCAAGGAAACCTACACCAGCTTGATCCTTCGGGCCGAGGACGCGGACGCGGCCCGGCGATTGAAGGAGTTTTTGGCCAAGGATTATAAAAAGGCCGCGCTCAACCCACAGTTGGAAACCGAATACTACGCCAACCTTTCAGAAACCAGCGCCCAGTTTTCGTACGCTATCGGATTTCTTGCGATGGTGATGTCGGTCGGCGGCGTTTTCGGCGTGATGAACACAATGTTCGCCGCAATCAGCCAAAGGACCAAGGATTTCGGCGTGCTGCGGCTGCTGGGCTACGCCCGGTGGCAGATTCTCGTATCGTTTCTGTTGGAATCGCTGGTCATTGCGCTGTTGGGCGGGCTGCTCGGCTGCGCGATCGGCTCGCTCTGCGACGGTTGGAGCGCCACGAGCATCATGACCGGCGACGGCGGTGGCGGAAAATCGGTCGTCCTGGAGCTGGCCGTCAGTCCCGAGATCATCGCCGTCGGCATTTTGCTCGCGCTGACGATGGGCCTGCTGGGCGGCCTGCTGCCGGCGCTTGCCGCGATGCGGTTGAAGGCGCTCGAAGCGTTAAGATAATGTTGTTGTATTGCTGCCGCGTCTGTGCGGCGTATTTTTTGGAATGACGCCATGAACCTTTCGCTACTGACGCTTGTCCTGCTTGCCGTCGCATCGGCCGACGCCACGGCTGTCGAAAATCCCGTCTTTCAAGAGATGACCGAAAAGGGCGTCGTCATGTCCGACGGCACGGCCGTGAAGTTGCCGCCGCCGATTCTGGCCGACGGTCTCGACGCGGCGGCCCAGCGCGCGGCGCTCGAAACGGCGGCCGACGCCCGACGGCCGGTCGAATCGCTCGTCAAAAAATCGTATTACGCCCCGGTCGTCGTCAAGGTCCGCACCCCGAAGCCCGGCGAAGGCGAAGGCCCGGCCGTCCGCACCGTCGACGGCTGGTTCGTCGTCCACGGCGATTGGGACGTGCTGATGTCGGAAGAGTTTATGGAATCGCTGATCGGCCCGAAGGACGAGGGCAAGAGCCGGATCGTCGTCCGCTCGGGCGTTCTGTCGGACGACGAAGTGGCCAAGAGACTGACCGAAAACTCCCATCTCACTTTGGGAGAGGGGCCGGGGGTGAGGGCGGCGACGGCGTCAACAGGGGAGAGGGGAGAGGGGAGAGGGGAGAGAAAAGACAACGGCGAGACTAATGACGCGGTCTCGCTCCCGCCTTCCGCCTTCCGCCTTCCGCCTTCTTCCGGCCCTCACCCTAGCCCTCTCCCAAAGGGAGAGGGGACCGATATGACAACAAAGGGAGAGGGGACCGAAATTCAGCAGCGATTCCCCTTCTCGACGTTTCGACTGTTCGAGCGAGTGGAAATCAGCGCGACGCGGTTCTCAGTGGTAACGCGCGGCAAGGATTCGATGCTGGCGGCCGGCCGGCCGGATCCGCGTTTTAATGAGGATGCCGAGTATCCGAACCAATGGCGGGCGCTGTTGCGCGACGAGCAGAGCAACATTCGCGCGGGGGCGCCGCAACCGCTGCCCGCGGCCGGCGGCTACGCCAAAATCACGCGGCTTTTCGATCCGCCCGACGCGGTGTTCATCGAGTTCCATCTCGTCTATGAAGAGCCCTACGCCTGGTTCGACGGCGCGACGCTGGTGAAGCAGAAGCTGCCGCTGATGGTTCAGGAAAAGGTCAAAACGTTCCGCCGCAAGCTGGCCGCGGCCGGCGAGAAGAAGACAGAAGAGGGCGAGTGACGGAACCAGCGTTGCCGCTACCGGTCGACGACTTCGTGGACTATAATTGCAGGTAGGCCGAGAAAAGTCTTGCGGAGGTTCTATGGTCACGCCAGCGACGCCGCCGGAATTAACGCCGACCGTTCCCGATTCCGCCACGCCGCAACAGTGCATCGCGATGTGGCTGGACCTAATGAACGCCTGCGACCAGTTTTTGCTGGCCGGGTTGCGCCGCGAGGTCGGCCCCGACGGCGATCTGAAGGCCGCGTACCGAAAATGGCACGCCGAGCAGATGGAGGAGCACGACCGAACGATGTTCCACATGCTTGCGCGGCTGGATCGAGCGACCGGAGGCGACGATGCCCGGTGAACTGGTGCTCCAGTCGTTGCGGCACGCCCTCACCCTAACCCTTTGCCGGCGGGCGTGGGAACCGAAGGGACCGCGTTCTGCGGCCGGCCGGCCAGGAAGGCCCGCACGTTGGCAACGGCCATGTCCAACAGCCGCCGACGCGCCGCGCGGGTAGCCCAGGCGATGTGCGGCGTCACGCAGCAGTTCTTTGCCCGCAAGAGCGGATTGTCGGCCGGCGGCGGCTCGGTCGAGAGCACGTCGAGCCCCGCGCCGGCGATGCGGCCCGCGTCGAGCGCGTCGGCCAGCGCCGCCTCGTCCACCAGCGGGCCGCGGCCCGTGTTGATCAGATAGGCCGACGGCTTCATCAGCGTTAACCGCTCGGCGTTGACCAGTTTTTCCGTGGCCGGCGTCAGCGGACAGTGCAAACTTACTACATCGCTCTGCCGAAACAGCGCGTCGAGGGCGACAAAGCGAACGCCTTCCGTTATATCGGGCGGGGTTGACGAGCTGTGCGCCAGAACGTTCATACCAAACGCCCGGGCAACGCCGGCCACGGCCCGGCCGATCCGCCCAAAACCGACGATCCCCATCGTCAATCCGGCCAACTCGACCTGCGGAAAGTCCCAGTAGCAGAAATCGTCGGATCGGGTCCAACGCCCGTCGGCCACGCCGCGGCCGTGGTCGGCCGCGCGGAGCGTCAGATTCAGCAGATGGGCGAAGACCATTTGGACGACCGAGGGCGTGGCGTAGTCGGGCACGTTCGCGACCACGAGGTTGCGCTGGCGGGCC
>CAYMQL010000201.1:0-5536 GCA_964392255.1 uncultured Planctomycetaceae bacterium
CTCATGATCATCGCCAAAGTGACCGGAACCCTTGTGGCGACCGAAAAGGTCGAGTCGATGGTCGGCCACAAGCTACTGCTGGTCGAACCGTACCGGCTCGATCCGAAATCGCGTAAAAGCCTCGTAACGACCGGCCGGTCGATGGTCGCGGTCGATACGGTCGGGGCCGGCGTCGGCGAGATGGTCATGCTCACGCAAGGCTCCAGCGCCCGGCTTACGCCCGAGACGAAGTCGCTGCCGGTCGATACGGTGATTATCGGGATCATCGACAGCGTGCATTTGGAGCAGGCATGCGTGTATGACAAGAAAGGGGTTAGTGGTTAGTGGCTAGTGGCTAGTGGTTAGTGGTTAGTAGTTTAGCCGCCGCGTCCACGCGGCGATCGCAGTTTAGCCGCCGCCGGCACGGCGGCGCACAGAATATTAAGGATGGATCATGCAGGTTGACGAAAAACTGATTCGCAACGTGGTCGAACAGGTGCTCGGCCGGCTGCAAAGCGGCGGCAACGGAAATGGCAACGGCGACGGCGCCGCTCCGGCACGCAGCAGCCAAGGACGCTTCGGTTTGTTTACCAATGCCGACGAGGCTGTGGCCGCGGCCCGGGACGCCTTCGAGCAGCTTTCGCGGCGCACGTTGGACGATCGCCGTCGCATCATCGACCACATCCGCCGCATCGCCGTCGAGCAGTGCGTCGAGTTGGGCACGATGGAGATGGAAGAGACCAAGATCGGCCGGCTTGCGCACAAGATCGAAAAGATCAAGACCGTTGGCCAGAAGACGCCGGGCGTCGAGTTCCTGCGCAGCGAGATATTCAGCGGCGACCACGGGCTGGCCGTCATCGAACACGCCCCGTTCGGCGTCGTCTGCGCGATCACGCCCGTGACGCATTCGCTGCCGACGATCACGGGCAACGCCATCAACATGATCGCCTCGGGCAACACAGTGGTGTTCAATCCGCATCCGTCGGGCCGCCGCGTGGCGGCCGAAGGCGTCCGCCGCTACAACGAGGCCATTTATCGCGACCTGGGCATCGACAACCTGCTGTGTCTCGTGACCGAGCCGACGCTGGAGTCGGCCGACGCCTTGTTCAAGCATCGCGGCGTCAATCTGATTTGCGTTACCGGCGGGCCGGCCGTCGCGCGGGCCGCCATGCGGCAGGCCAAGCGGGCGATCGTCGCCGGGCCGGGCAATCCGCCCGTCGTGGTCGACGAAACCGCCGACTTGGACCGCGCCGCGCGGTCGATCATCCAGGGCGCCGCCTACGACAACAACCTGCTGTGCATTTCCGAGAAGCAAGTCTTCGCCGTCGAATTGATCTTCGATAACCTGATGGACGCGATGGAGCGGGCCGGCGCGGTCAAACTGAAAGCCCGCGAAATCGAATCGCTCACCAAAGAGGCGATCGCCTCGGTCGGCGAAGGCGCCGACAAACACGACGTGCCGCACAAGGATTACATCGGCAAAGACGCGGCCGTGCTGGCCCGGGCCGCCGGAAAGAACGTCCCGCCGGAGACGGAATTGCTCTTCGGCGAGACCGACATGTCCAATCCGTTCGTGCCCGTCGAACAGATGATGCCTTTCGTACCCTTCGTCCGCTGCCGCGACGTCGATCAGGCGATCGAACGCGCGGTCGAAAGCGAGCACGGCTTCCGGCACACGGCCATCATCCACTCGAACAATGTCCGCAACATGACCAAGATGGGCAAGGCCGTCGACACGACGCTGTTTGTCAAAAACGGGCCGTGCACGGCGGGACTGGGGCTCGGCGGCGAGGGGTATTGTTCGTTTTCCATCGCGGGCCCGACCGGCGAAGGCGTGACCACGCCGTTGACCTTCACCCGCGAGCGCCGCTGCTCGATGATCGACGACCTGCGCATCCTGGGGAAGTAAACGCCATGTATCTCGGCCGCGTGATGGGCTACGCCACGTCAACCGTAAAGCATCCTTCGATGGAAGGCTGGCGGTTGCTGTTGGTCATGGCCCTGCAAGCCGACGAGCGCACGATCGAAGGCGACCCGATCCTGGTGGTCGATTCGCTGGGCGCGGCCAAGGGGCAAACCGTGATGATTACCAGCGACGGCATCGGCGCCCGCGAAATGGTCCGCGACAAAACGTCGCCGGTCCGCTGGAGCGTTTTGGGAATCCGCGACGAATGAGCCACACCGCCGAAAACGAACTGACGCTGAACGCCCGGGTGATCAGCATGGCCGAACTTGCCGGCCGGCTGAGCTCGGTGCGCCGGCTGGTGGTTTCGCGCCGGGCGGTGGTGACGCCGGCCGCGCGCGACGAGCTGCGTGCAAAGGGAATTATGCTGGTCCGCGGCGAAGCGTGCAAGCCGACCGCGGCCAAGGGGCTGCGCGTGGCGATGGTCGTCTCGGGAACCGATTTCGACCCGGCGGCGCTCGTTGCGGCATTGACCGGCGAGGGCTATTCCGTCGATCGGACCGCGTCGGATTGCCTGATTGCGGCCGTCGACCAGTTGGCTGCCGAAATCAAAAATGCGGAAACGCTCGGCGTGCTGCTGACCTCGCATGTCGCGGCGGCCGTGTGTCTGGCGAATCGGTTACCGGGCGTGCGGGCCGTCGCCGGCGCGAATCCGGCCGCCGTGGCCGCCGACGCCGCCGCGGTCGGGGCGAACCTGTTGGCGGTCGATCCGCGGGCGGTCACGTTTTTTCAGTTGAAACGCATGGCGGCGGAGTTTTGCCGCGGCGGGGTGCGTCCCTGCCCGGCGGTTTTTTGCCAGCGATTGGCGTAGGAGTCCATGTATTCGCGGTTTAGCGGCCGACGGCACGTCGGCCAGAACGGTTATGCAGGGCCGACGTGCCGTCGGCCGCTAAACGGATCACTCGGCTGCAGTGATGTGTGTAGGAGCGGCGATCATGCGAATTGGCGAAGTGATTGGAACGGTCACGCTCAGTCAGTCTCACCCGAGCCTCCAGGGCGCCAGCTTCAAGCTGGTCGCGCCGTTGAGTTGGGACAATCTGGCGGGCCGTTCGGACGATCGGCTCGAAGAAATCGCCGTCTTGGATCAGTTGGGCGCCGGCGTCGGCAACCGCATCGCCCTGAGTGAAGGCCGCGAGGCCGCCATGCCGTTTTACCCCGAAGTTAAACCAGTCGACGCCTACAACGCGGCGATTCTCGACCGCTTGGATTACGATTTGCCGTAAGGAACAGACATCATGAACATTTTGAAGGTCAAACAAGAGATTTGCGAAATCGGCGACCGCCTCTATAAGAAGGGATTTGCCGCGGCCAACGACGGCAACATCAGCTATCGCGTCGGCGAGAATCAGGTCGTCTGCACGCCGACGCTGATTTCGAAGGGCTTTATGAAGCCCGACGATCTGTGCGTCGTCGATATGAACGGCAAACAAATCGGCGGCAAGCGCAAAATGACCAGCGAAGTGAAGCTGCATCTGGCGATCATGCAGGAGCGGCCCGAGATCAAGTCGGTCGTACACTGCCATCCGCCGCATGCCACTGCGTTCGGCATCGCCCGCGAGCCCGTGCCGAGTTGCGTGCTGCCGGAAGTCGAAATCTTCTTGGGCGACGTGCCGATTGCAAAGTACGAGATCCCCGGCAGCCAGGAGTTCGCTAACACGATCCTGCCGTTTGTCCACAAGGCGAACGTGATTATTCTGGCCAACCACGGCACGGTCAGCTTCGGCGACACGGTCGAAAAGGCCTACTGGTGGACCGAGATTCTCGACGCCTACTGCCGGATGCTCATGCTGGCCCGGGGACTGGGTTCGATCAACTATTTCACCGAGCCGGAGGCGAAAGCCCTGCTGCAACTGAAGGGCAAGTTCGGCATGAGCGACCCGCGGCTCGAGATGACCAACTGCGACATCTGTGCGAACGACACGTTTCGCGACAGTTGGAAGGCGGCGGGCGTGGCGCCGAAGGCGTTTCCGCCGCACAGTTGCGCCGTCAAGCCCGCCCAAACCGGCGGCAGCGACGACGGCGCCTCCGGCGGTCCGCTCGATCAAGAGTCGCTGATTCAGGCCATCACCGACCGCGTGATGGAAACGCTGCAAAAACAATAACCGCAAGCGAAGGATCATTCCCGTGAAAGCAACCATCATCGGCGGCGGCGGTCTGGTCGGCTCGTGCGCCGCGTTCGCCTTGCAGGCCGGCAAGTTGGTCCGCGAAATCGCGCTGATCGACGCCAACGCCGAGTTGGCCGCCGGCCAAGCCCTCGATTTGATGCACGGAGCATCGGTCATGGCCGACCAGGTCATCGCGGCCGGCGATTACCGGCACGTGGCCGACAGCGATTGCATCTGCATCACCGCCGGCCTGCGCCGCAAGCCCGACGAAAGCCGGCTCGACCTGATCAACCGCAACGTCGAGCTGTTCAAAACGATTCTCGACGAGATGCTCAAGGCCGGTCTGCGCAAAGACGCCGTCGTGCTTGTGGTTTCCAATCCGGTCGACATCCTGACTTATCTAGCGACCAAGCGGCTTGGGCTTCCGGCCGATCAAGTGCTTGGTTTGGGCACGCTGTTGGACACGATTCGGTTCCGCAGCCTGATCGCCGAGCGGATCGGCGCCCCGGCGACGCAGGTTTCGGCCCTGATTCTCGGCGAGCACGGCGACAGCATGGTGCCGATCTGGTCGAGCGCCTCGGTTGCCGGCCTGCCGTTGGAAAAATACCCGCGTTGGAATCATCTGGCGGCGGGCGAAATCTTCGCCCGTACCAAAGGCTCCGGGGCCGAAGTGATCAAGCGCAAGGGCGGCGCCGGTTTTGCCGTCGGCGTGGCCATTGCCGAAGTCATTCACGCAATGGCCCTGGACAGTCGCCGCGTGCTGCCCGTTTCGAGCTTGCACGACGGCGCCTACGGCGTTCGCGACGTGGCCCTCTCGCTGCCGACGGTGGTCGGCTGCGGCGGACGGTTGGGCGTCCAAGAGGTCGATCTTTGGCCGCGCGAGATGCAGGGTCTTCGCAACAGCGCTTTGGTGCTGCGCGAAACGCTCGACGCGGTTCTGGCCAAAGGCTGAGCAGCGTTATCGCTAATCCAAATTTTTACCACCGTTTAGCCGGCGAACTTGTTCGCCGCGTTTTTTAGCCTAAACCATTGAGCATACGCGGCGAACAAGTTCGCCGGCTAAACAAAACACGTTGTCGCGAGTTTTCCTCGAGTGGTGTAAAATGCGGGCTAAGCGTCCGCCGTCTTTTCCCTGCCGACGGCGATGGCGCAGGCCGTGGCGTGGCTCCGACAGTGCGAGATGCTCACCTGGATGTCGGCGATGCCGAGTTGCTCGATCACGTCTTTCACTCCGCCGCGCAGTGCGACGACGGGTTTTCCACCCGGCTCGTTGCGAATTTCGATGTCCAACCATCCGACGCCGCGCCGCCAACCGGTGCCCAAGGCCTTCATGATCGCTTCTTTCGCGGCCCAGCGGCCGGTGAAATGCTGCGTGGCCTGCTTGCGGCTTTGGCAATACTTGATCTCTTCCGGCGTGTAAACGCGGCTGATGAACAACTCGCCGTGGCGCTCGATCATCCGGGCGATGCGCAAACACTCGGTTATGTCG